>DATMJX010000370.1:0-3479 GCA_035553715.1 Methylibium sp. | reverse complement strand
GTTCAAGGAGCTCGGCTACCGCGACCCGATCGCCGACGCCGAGCGCAGCGGCGCGCTGGCGACACCGTCGACGATGTGCTCGAGCGCGAAATGCAGCTCGTGGGCCTTGTGCAGCGCGACCTCGAGCACGCGCGCGACCACCTGGGTCGTGCCGGCGAGGCTGCGCGTCGGCGTCAGCACCAGCGTCAGCTGCTCGGGCGCGAGTGCGCAGTCGCGCAGCACCTTGTCGATCACCACGGGCGGCGGCACGCGGTCGACCTCGAGCACCAGCACGCCGCTGCGCTCGGCGTCGGCGATCGGGTCGCGGTAGCCGAGCTCCTTGAACAGCGCCTCCTTGCCGGCCAGCGCGCGCGCCGGGCCGGAGCCGAGCGAGAAGAACTTCTTGCCGCCGGCCTCCTCCTTGCTCGCGCTCAGCGACCAGCCGGCGTACTGGCTGGCCAGGCAGGCCAGCACCGGCTGGCTGCTGCGCACCTCGAGCCAGCTCGGCCAGCCAGCCGTCGCATCACCGAAGCCTTGCGCGGCGAGCTGGACCTCGCCGAGCCCGCCCATGCAGATCTCGCCGATCAGGCGGCCGGCCTCGAGGCTGCCGGGCACATCGATGCCGGCATCGACGATCGTGACGCCGCTCGGCTCGCGGCGCACCGCGACGCGCAGGCGATCGGCCTCGGCGACGAGGCGTTGCACGCGCGCGCGCACCTCGCGGTTGACGCTCAAGGCTTCGGCGGCGAAGGGCAGGGAGGCGGCGTCGGTCATCGCGGTCTTTCGGGAAGGGGCGGGAAAGAGGCTCCGGGCGTTCAGGCCGGTGGCTGCCGGGGCGAGAGCGTGTCGCGCAGCCGGCGCCGCTCGGTCTCGAGGCGCTCGCGCACCGCGGCGGCGCTGGGGCCGGCGGCGCTCAGCGTGCACACCGCGTCGCCGGCCGCGAAGCGGCTGCCGGCGGCGGGCAGGTCGTGGCAGTCGGCGCGCGCGGCCAGCGCGCCGGCCAGCGCGTCGCTCAGGGTGAAGGCGCTGCGCGCGAACAGGATTTCGCAGCCGCGCACGCCGTCGCGGGCCGCCTCGGCCGGCGGCGGCAGGCGGCCGTGCAGGCAGGCCTCGACATGCGCGCGCATCAGCGGCAGGTCGGCGTAGAGCGCGAGGCTGCCGCTCGGGCGCGGGTTGATCTCGAGCAGCGACCAGCCGCCCTCGGCGAGCACGAAGTCCAGGCTCGCGAGGCCGCGCAGCGCGAAATGCGTGGCGAGGCGGTCGAGCGCGGCGTCGAGCGCGTCACGCGGCCCGGCCGGCAGCGCCAGCGGGCCGAGCGCGCCGCGGTACACATGCGGCAGCGGCCCCAGGGGGCGCACGATCAGTTCGTTGACGCCGATCAGCCGCGCCTGCCGGCCGTCGGCGACGAACAGCGCCGACATCGGCGTGCCGGCGAGCTCGCGCTGGAAATAGGCGCCGCGCGCCGGGTCGGCCACCGGGTGCTCCTCGGCGCGGCGGATGTGCCAGCCGCCGCTGCCACGCGCGAGCTTGCGCAGCCAGCCCTGCGGGGGCTGCGGTGCATCGTGGCGCACCGGCGGGTGCGGCAGCCCGAGCGCATCAAGCGCGGCGAAGAAGCTGCGCGGCTCGCGCAGCCGCGCGACGTCGGCCGCGGCGGTGCCGATCAGCGGCAGCACGGCGGCGGCGCGCGCGAGCAGCTCGGGCTCGCACTCGAAGTCGGCGCCGGCGACCCAGCCGAGCAGCCCCGGCTCCCCCTGCAGCGAGCCCAGCGCCGCGAGCGTGCGCGGCGCGTCGATCGCCTGCCCGGGCGTGCCGATCGGCAGCCAGCGTGCCGCGACGCGGCGCGTGTCGAGGTCGCCGTAGGTGTCGAGCGCGATCACGCGGTAGCCGTCGCGCGCGGCCGCCTCGGCCATCAGCCGCGCCGAGCGGCCGGCCACCACGAGGGTCGGCGGGACGGGGGAGGGCGCGGCTGCCACGCTGCAGGTGCCGGGACGGGCCCGGGCTCAGATGTTCTCGCGCAGGATCTCGCGCGCGAGCGCGAGCGCCTCGGGGAAGCTCAGGTAGACGGCCTGCTCGGCGCCGCGCATGCGCAGCAGCAGCCGATGCTGGACCTGGTACTTGACGTTGCCGATCGCCAGCGCGCCGATGCCGACCGCGCGGCAGTCGGGCAGCAGCCGGCCGTTGTCCATCACGCCGACGCCGGCGATGCCGGTCGGCGGCACCGCGTTGACGTCGGCCGCGACCAGCAGCTTCGCGGCGCTGGCGCGGTCGGCCTCGCCGAGCACCTGGATGCCGGCGGCCGCGGTCGCCAGCACGACCTCGGCGTCGGCGATCGAGGCGCGCACCTCGGCGGCATTGGCCCCCGCGACGGCGCCAAGCGCGCTGCCGAAGCGTGCATTGATCTCGGCGGCGGCCTGCTGCGCGACGGCCTCGCCGAGGTGGCTCGACAGGCGCACGTGTGCGCCGAGCTGCGCCGCCAGCACGCCGGCGATGCGGCCCACGGTGCCGGTGCCGCCGAGGATGGTGACGCGCTTGCCGGCCAGCTCGGTGCCGTGCACCTTGCGCAGCTGCAGCTCGACGCAGGCGACCAGCGCGGCGGCGGTCGTGTAGCTGCCGCTCGGGTCGGCCATCACCGAGACGACGAAGGGCGGCACCATGGCCTTGCGGGCCGCGTCCAGCATGTCGGCGGCCAGCATCACGTCGCGCCCGCCGATGAAGATGCCGGTGCGCGCGACGCCGCTGGGGCCGCGCGAGAAGATCGCGTCCTGGGTCAGCGCGTGCACGCCGTCGAGGGCGACCTCGGTGTAGGTCGGCAGCAGCTGGTAGCCGGCGTCGGCGGCCATGTTGATGTCGAACGGGCTCATCTGCCGGCCCGGCGTGAACATGTGCAGGATGTAGGGGCGTTCGATGGGATGTCTCCGGTCGGGGCTGCGGTCCATGGCGGGGCGCGGCTCAGGCGAGCGGCTCGATCGTCGCGCCGCTGGCGCGCGGCGCGACGATGCGCAGCCGCAGCGTCGCGTCGACCACGCCGGCGCCGTGGATGGCTTCCTGCACGCGCTCGGCCGCCGCGGCCGAAGGCAGGATCGCGAAGCCGGTCGGCCCCCAGGAGCTCTGGCCGACGCCGGCGCATTCGTGCTGCGCGATCCACTCGCACACCCGTGCGACCGCCGGGCTCGCGTAGACGCTGCCACCCTGGGCCGGCGCGAAGTGCTCGCCGACGAGCTGCTGCACGCGGCTCAGGCCGGTGGCGAAGGCGGCGAAGTCGTTCGCGGCCGCGCCGGCCAGCACGCGCATCAGCACCTCGTGGCAGACCGCCGCGGCGGCCTGCTGCGGGAAGCGTGGCAGCGCCTCGATCGCCTCCTTCTCGGGCACGCCGTGCAGGCCGTCGCGCGTCGGGTCGAGCACCAGCAGCACCCGCCAGGCCGCAGGCAGCGCGAGGCGCGCGAGCAGCGGCGCCGGGCTGCCGTCGGCGCCCGGGCCCCCGTCGAGCAGCAGGCCGCCCT
>DATMJX010000369.1:0-5623 GCA_035553715.1 Methylibium sp. | reverse complement strand
GCGGGCTTCGGTCCTTCGGGCGAAGCCCGCCTGATGCTGAAGTTCGGGCGCCTGCGCCTCGAAGCGGTCCTCAGCAAGTCCCAGGCGACCGATCTGGTGCGCCAGCTCCAGCAGATGCCCCCCACGGCGCCGGCTCCCAAGGGCCTGCAGTAGCCGGCGCCGGTTCCCCCTCCGGCGCCTGAGGTCCGCTTTCCTCACATCCCTGGACCATGACGCGCCGGGCGCCCGGGCCAGCCGCTGCGCGGCCCGCCCGGGCGCCACATCGCCCCTGCCCGAACCGGTGCTCGACGGGGCCCGAATGACGAACAGCCCATGAAACTGGCCGACCGCCTGCAGTCCATCGAGCCCTTCTACGTGATGGAGTGCGCCAAGGCCGCCGCGCGCATCGCCGCCACACCGGCCTGCGACCCCGCGCAGGGGGGCACGCCGATGATCTACCTGAACATCGGCGAGCCCGACTTCACGGCCCCGCCGCTGGTGCTCGAGGCCGCCGCGCGCTGCCTTGCCGCCGGGCGCACCCAGTACACCGATGCGACCGGCCTGCCGGCGCTGCGCGAGGCGCTGTCGGATTGGTATGCGCACCAGCACGGGCTGGCGATCGACCCGGCGCGCATCGTCATCACCGCGGGGGCCTCGGCGGCGCTCGAGCTCGTCTGCCTGGCGCTGTTCCAGGCCGGCGACGAGGTGCTGATGCCGGACCCCTGCTACCCCTGCAACCGGCACTTCGTCGCCGCGGCCGACGCAAGCGCGGTGCTGCTGCCCTGCGGGCCCGAGCAGCGCTACCAGCCCGACGCCGCCGGCCTCGAAGCCGCCTGGACGCCGCGCACCCGCGGCGTGCTGCTGGCCTCGCCGTCGAACCCGACCGGCACCTCGATCGCCCCCGACGAGATGGCGCGCATCGTGCAATCCGTGCGCTCGCGCGGCGGCGTGACGATCGCCGACGAGATCTACCTCGGCCTGAGCCACGACGCCGCCTACGCCGGCAGCGCGCTCGCGCACGACGCGCCGGGTGGCGCCGACGTGATCTCGGTCAACAGCTTCAGCAAGTACTTCAGCATGACTGGCTGGCGGCTCGGCTGGCTGGTGCTGCCGCCGGCCCTGGTCGCGCCGGTCGAGAAGCTGGCGCAGAACCTGTTCATCTGCCCCTCGTCGATCGCCCAGCATGCGGCGCTGGCCTGCTTCGAGCCGGCGTCGATCGCCGAGTACGAGCGCCGCCGCGCCGCCTTCACCGCGCGGCGCGACTGGCTGGTGCCGGCGCTGCGCGGCCTGGGCTTCGACGTGCCGGTGATGCCCGACGGCGCCTTCTACGTCTGGGCCGACTGCTCACGCCACGCGGCGAGCAGCTGGGACTTCGTGTTCGACGTGATGCAGCGCGCCCATGTCGCGCTGACGCCGGGGCGCGACTTCGGCCGCGCCGCGACCGGGCGCCACCTGCGCGTGTCCTACGCCAGCAGCCTCGAGCATCTGCAGGAGGCCGTGCACCGGCTGCAACGCCTGCTGGACGCCGGCGCGTGACGGATCCCTCACGGCGGCGCATTGCGGCGCGATCGCGCACGCGGCGCTGTTGAGCAGGCCTGGGCCATCGTCTAAGCTGCGCGGCGTGGACACCGGGTCGACTTCCAAGGCCGGCGCCGTCGCGGGCGCGAGCAGCATTCCCTACGAGATGGAAGACACGGTGCTCATGTCCGAGCTGCCGAGCGAGGCCGAGCGCGACCCGATGCCCACGATCGGCCAGATCGGCCGTTACGCCCTCAAGTACCGCATCGGCGACGGCGGCCTGGGCACCGTCTACGCGGCCGATGATCCGCTGCTGTCGCGCCGGGTCGCGATCAAGACGCTGAACCTGATGCCCGCCGGCGCGCGCTCGCCGCTCGAGACCGACGCGCGCGAGCCCTTCAACGAGATGTTCCTGCACGAGGCGCGTGCCTCGGCGCAGCTGTCACACCCGCACATCGTCACGGTGTTCGATGCTGGCATCAGCCAGACGCCGGGCCAGGGCGCCTACATCGCGATGGAGCTGCTCAAGGGCAAGGACCTGCGCCAGCTGATGCTCGACGGCTGGCGACCGACCCCCGGCCAGGCGGCGCTGATCGTGCGCCGCGTCGCCGACGCGCTCGCCTATGCGCACAGCAAGGGCGTCGTGCACCGCGACATCAAGCCGGCCAACATCTTCATGGTCGGGCGCACCCAGCCCAAGGTGCTGGACTTCGGCATCGCCAGCATCGCGCAGGCCCACGACCGCAGCATCTTCCAGGGCGGCTCGCCGCACTACATGGCGCCGGAGCAGGTGCGTGGCGACGCCACCGACCGGCGCACCGACGTCTTCTCACTCGGCGTCGTGCTCTACGAGCTGCTGACCGGCACGCGCGCCTTCGACGGCCGCAGCCTCGAGGCCATCACCGACGCCGTCTGCGAGCATCAGCCGGCGCCCGCTCACGAGCTCACGCCTGGCGTGCCCCACGCACTGTCCGAGATCGCCGAGCGCGCGATGTCCAAGCGGCCCGAGGACCGCTACCGCTCGGCGCGCGCGCTGGCGCGCGAGCTGCACAAATGGCTCGAGGAGCATCCGCAGGCGCTGCAGGCCGGCGAGGACGACGCGGGTGAGCCGCGTCGCCACGACGGCCGGCTGCTGCTGTGGAGTGGCGCGACGCTGGCGGCCGCGGTCGCCATCGGCTTCGCGCTGCTGCAGCCGGGCCCGCTCCAACCAACGGCCCGCTCGACCCCCGCCGACACGGCGCCGCCGGTGGCCGCCAAGCCGCCCGTTGAAGTGGCCGCCCCCGCGTCGACCGCGCCCACGCCCACAACCGCGGCCGCGGCGCCGACCACCGGCAGCCTCCAGCTCGCCGTCAGCCCCTGGGCCGAGGTGCTGGTCGACGGCACGCCGGTCGGCACGGCCCCGCCGATCAACCAGCTCACCCTGCCGGCCGGCGAGCACCGGATCACGCTGCGCAACAGCGCCCACGCGCCGTACTCGACGACCGTCACGATCGAGCGCGACGGCAGCAGCACCTTGCGCCACCGCTTCGGACCATGAGCGGGCCCTTCCTCCTCGCCCCCGCGAGCCGGCCGCTGCTGGCCGTCCTGCTGCTCGCGCTCACCGGTTGCGCGCAGCTGCCCGGCGGCCAGGGCACACCCGCGCCGGCGCCCACCGACGCGGCCCCGCCCCCCGCCGCGGCGCCGGCCTTGACACCGACACCGACGGTCCCGCCCGTGGGCGTGCTCGAACTGATGGCCCGCCCGGCCGAGCAGGCTTTGCTCGCCGGCCTGCGCGCCTACGAGGACGGCCAGTACCCGCTGGCCGAGCGCCGCCTCGAGGCCGCGCTGAAGGCGGGGCTGGCCGCGCCCAGGGATCGCGCGGCCGCGCACAAGACCCTGGCCTTCGTCTACTGCACCAGCAAGCGCCTGAAGGCCTGCGAGGACGAGTTCCGCGCCGCGCGCGCCGCCGACCCGGAGTTCACCCTGAGCAAGGCCGAGGCTGGCCACCCGGCCTGGGGCCCGCTGTACCGCCGCCTCACTGCAACGCCCTGATGCAGTCGCCGCCGCGCGGGGGGCGCGGCGACCGGGATAATCGCAGGGTTTCGCCAGCCCTCCCTCCGCCGCCTTGCCCCACGACCCCACGCCCGCGCCGCCGTTCACGCTCGACGTGCGCGTCTACTGGGAGGACACCGACGCCGGTGGCGTGGTGTTCTACGCCAACTACCTGAAGTTCTTCGAGCGCGCACGCACCGAGTGGCTGCGCGCGCTCGGCGTCGGCCAGCAGCGCTTGCGCCACGACGAGGGGGCGATCTTCGTCGTCAGCGAGACGGCGCTGCGCTACCGCGTGCCGGCACGCCTGGACGACCTGCTGCGCATCACCGTCGAGCCGCGCGAGCTCGGCCGCGCCAGCCTCGTCGTGGCGCAGCAGGCCTGGCGTGACGACACGCTGCTGGCCGAAGGCACGATCCGCATCGGCTGCGTGGACGACGGAACCTTCCGCCCACGCCGCATCCCAGACTCCATCCTCGAACGCCTCGCATGAACTCCCAAGACCTGTCGATCGTCCAGTTGCTGCTGCATGCGAGCTTCGTGGTGCAACTCGTGGTGCTCGCGCTGCTCGCGGTGTCGCTGGCCAGCTGGACGGTGATCTTCGGCAAGCTGTTCGGCCTGAAGAAGGTGCGCGCGCTCAACGAGGGCTTCGAGCGCGAGTTCTGGTCGGGCCAGAACCTGCAGGACCTGTATGCCGAGGCCGCGAAGCGCGCCGACAGCGCCGGCCCGATGAACCGCATCTTCGCCTCCGGCATGCGCGAGTTCCTGAAACTGCGCGAGCGGCGCGTCGCCGACGCCGGTGCGCTGCTCGACGGCGCGCGCCGCGCGATGCGCGCGAGCTTCCAGCGCGAGCTGGACACGGTCGAATCGCACCTGAGCTTCCTCGCCTCGGTCGGCTCGGTCTCGCCCTACGTCGGCCTGTTCGGCACGGTGTGGGGGATCATGCACGCCTTCACCGGGCTGGCGAACCTGCAGCAGGTGACGCTGGCCACCGTGGCGCCGGGCATCGCCGAGGCGCTGGTGGCCACCGCGATCGGCCTGTTCGCGGCCATCCCCGCGGTGCTGGCCTACAACCGCTTCGCGCGCGACATCGACCGCATCGCGATCCAGATGGAGACCTTCATCGAGGAGTTCTCCAACATCCTCCAGCGCAACATCGGCCAGGTGCATTGATGGACCACCCCCGTTGCGGCTGCGCCGCTCCCCCTCAAGGGGGCCGAGCCCCGGACACAGAAGGTCCCGTGGACCTCCTGTGCTGGGCGAGGGGCCGAGCCACCGGCGCGGTGCGGCCTGCGAGGCACGCTGGCGGACCGGCAAAGCCGGATCCGCGGCGGCGGCTTGGCAGGACGCCGCATGCGCAGCCCATGCCATCCGGCAACGACGAGCACTGACACATGGCCAACGTCTCGATGCGCCACGGCTCGCGCCGCCGCACGATCAACGAGATCAACATGGTCCCGTTCATCGACGTGATGCTGGTGCTGCTGATCATCTTCATGGTCAGCGCGCCGCTGATCACCACCGGCGTCGTGGACCTGCCCAGCGTCGGTCAGGCCAAGCGCCAGCCCGACAAGGTGATCGAGATCGTCGTCGCCGCCGACGAGAGCCTGCGCCTGCGCGTCGACGGCAAGGACGTCGAGAGCACGCGCCTCGCCGGGCTGGCCGCCAAGGTGAAGCGGCTGCAGGGAGGCAATGCGAACGCGCCGGTCGTGATCGCGGCCGATAAGAAGGTCCAGTACGAGCAGGTCGTCAAGGTGATGGACGTGCTGCAGCGCGCCGGCGTGCAGCGCGTCGGCCTCGCGCTGAAGGCCACCGGCGGGACCTGAGGCCGCGCTGCCGATGCACGCCGCCTCGACCCTCGACGACCTGCGCCCGCGACCGGGCGGCGGGCTGCCGCGCGCGGCCTCGCTGGCCCTGTTCGCGCACGCGCTGCTGATCGTCGCGCTGAGCCTGGGCGTGAGCTGGCGCAGCACCGAGCCGGCCGGCGTCGAGGCCGAGCTCTGGGCCGCGATCCCGCAGGTCGCCGCCCCACGGGCCGTCGAGCCCGAGCCGCAGCCGGAGCCCCCTCCCAAGCCGGCCCCGCGCGCCAAGCCTGCGC
>DATMJX010000368.1:0-3194 GCA_035553715.1 Methylibium sp. | reverse complement strand
AAGCGTCGCGGCGGCCCAGGTCGACGCGATCCGCGCCTCGATCGAGCAGACCGAATCGACGCTGCGCGCCGACGAGGCCAACCTGAACTACGCGCGCATCTACGCGCCGATGGCCGGCACGGTGGTCAGCGTCAGCGCGCGCCAGGGCCAGACGCTCAACGCCAACCAGTCGGCGCCGACGCTGCTGCGCATCGCCGACCTCGCGACGATGACGGTGCAGACCCAGGTCTCGGAGGCCGACGTCGGCAAGTTGCGCACCGAGATGCCGGTCTACTTCACGACCCTGGGCAGCCAGGGCCGGCGCTGGCAGGGCCGGCTGCGCAAGATCGAGCCGACGCCGACGGTGACCAACAACGTCGTGCTCTACAACGCGCTGTTCGACGTGCCCAACCCGAACCAGGCGCTGATGAGCAACATGACCGCGCAGGTCTTCTTCATCGCCGCGTCGGCGCGCGACACGCTGCTGCTGCCGGCCGCGGCGGTGAACGGCGGTGCGGCGGGCGGCCCGGGCGAGCGCGGCGGCCGTCGCCAGCGCAGCGGTGCTGACGGCGCGGCCTCCGCGCCTGCAGCGCCGTCGGCGCGCGCCTCGGCGCCCGGCGAGCGCGAAGCCCGCGGCGAACGCACCCGCGGCCCGCGCCGCGCCAGCGTGAAGCTGCTGCGGCCGGACGGCCAGATCGAGGAGCGCCCCGTCGAGCTCGGCCTCGGCAACCGCGTGCAGGTGCAGGTGCTGGCCGGGCTGAAGGAAGGCGAGCAGGTCGTCGTCGGTCGCCAGCCGGCCGAGGGCGAGCGCCGCGGCAACAGCGCGAACGCGAGCGCGCTGGCGGCGCCGGGCGGGATGCCGCCGGGCCTGGGCGGCGGCGCACCGCGGGGGCGCTGATGCAGCGCGACCCCGACCCGGCACTCGCCGCCGCAGCCCCGGCCCAGGCCGAGGCCGCGCCGCTGATCGAGCTGCGCGGCGTCACCAAGGCCTACCGCAACGGCGAGCTCGAGGTGCCGGTGCTGCACGGCATCGACCTGACGATCCGCGAGGGCGAGTTCGTCGCGATCATGGGCGCCTCGGGCTCGGGCAAGTCGACGCTGATGAACCTGCTCGGCTGCCTCGACCGGCCGACGACTGGCAGCTACCGCTTCCGCGGTCGCGACGTCGCCGCGCTCGACCGCGACGCGCTCGCGCAGCTGCGGCGCGAGGACTTCGGCTTCGTGTTCCAGGCCTACCACCTGATCCCCGGCGCCAGCGCGGCCGAGAACGTCGAGGTGCCGGCGCTGTACGCGGGCCTGCCGCCGGCCGAGCGCCACGCGCGCGCACGCGAACTGCTCGACAGCCTGGGCCTGGGCGAGCGCCTGCACCACCGGCCCAACCAGCTCTCCGGCGGCCAGCAGCAGCGCGTGTCGATCGCGCGCGCGCTGATGAACGGCGGGCGCATCCTCCTGGCCGACGAGCCGACCGGCGCGCTCGACAGCCAAAGCGGCGCCGAGGTGATGCGCCTGCTCGCCGAGCTCTCGGAGCGCGGCCACACGGTGCTGCTGATCACGCACGCGAAGGAGGTCGCCGAGCAGGCCGAGCGCGTGATCGAGATCCGCGACGGCCGCATCGTCGCCGACCCGGGCCCGGCGCCGCGACGGCCCGAGCGCGCCGCGTACCGGCCGCCGGCCGCGACGCCGGCCGGTTCGCACCTGGGCGACCTCGTCGAGGCGGCCAAGATGGCGCTGCGCTCGCTGCGCGCCAACCTGTTCCGCTCGCTGCTGACGCTGCTGGGCATCGTGATCGGCGTCGGCTCGGTGATCGCGATGCTGGCGATCGGCGACGGCGCCAAGCAGGCGGTCGTCGAGCGCATCGGCCAGATGGGCTCGAACCTGCTGCTGGTGCGCCCCGGCGCGCCGAACCAGCGCGGCTTCAGCAGCACCGCGACGCTGGTGGTCGGCGACGTCGCCGCGATCGACGCGCTGCCCAATGTGCAGGCCGCGGTGCCCGAGCAGAACACCAACGTGACGCTGCGCTATCGCGACGCCGACCTCAGCACCAGCGTCAACGGCACTTCGGCCAAGTTCCCGCTGGCGCGCCAATGGCCACTGGCCGAGGGCAGCTTCTTCACCACCGAGGACGAGGGCGGCTATGCGACCGTCGCGGTGCTCGGCCAGACCGTCGCGAGGGCGCTGTTCCCGAACGGCGAGTCGCCGGTCGGCCAGTACGTGCTGGTCAACAACCTGCTGTTCCAGGTGATCGGCGTGATGAGCGCGCGCGGCGCCTCGCCGATGGGCCAGGACCAGGACGACATCGTCTTCGTGCCCTATGCGACCAGCAGCCTGCGGCTGTCGGGCCAGCGCTTCCTGCGCAACGTGACGGTCGCGGTCGAGGATGTCGGGCGCATCGACGAGACCCAGTCCGCGGTCGAGGCGCTGCTGCTCGAGCGCCACGGCGTGGTCGACTTCCAGCTGCGCAACATGGCCTCGATCATCGAGACCACGGTCGAGACGCAGAACACGCTGACGCTGCTGCTCGGCTCGATCGCGGCGATCTCGCTGCTGGTCGGCGGCATCGGCGTGATGAACATCATGCTGGTGTCGGTCACCGAGCGCACCCGCGAGATCGGCATCCGCGTGGCCACCGGCGCACGCGAGCGCCACATCCTGCAGCAGTTCCTGATCGAGGCGATGGTGGTCTCGGCGATCGGCGGCGTGCTGGGCGTGCTCGGCGGCCTCGGCGCGGCGGCGGCGATCGGCGCCTTCGGCACGCCGGTGCAGTACGCGCTCGCGCCGGTGCTGCTGGCCTTCGGCTGCGCCTTCGGCACCGGCCTGATGTTCGGCTGGCTGCCGGCGCGCAAGGCGGCCCAGCTCGACCCGGTGCACGCGCTCGCGGCCGAATGAGTCCCGACATGACCTCTCGCTCCCCTTCCCAGCAGCGCGGCGGCGCGCTGCTGCTCGCCGCCGCGCTGCTGGCCGGCTGCGCGAGCCCCCCGTCCGCGCCGCTCGCGCGCGCCGACCGCGACCTGCCCGCGGCCTGGACCGAGCCCGCCCCGGCCGCCGCGCTGCCGGCGCGCGACTGGTGGCGTGGCTTCGGCTCGGCCGAGCTCGAGCGCCTCGTCGACGCCGCCCACGCGGGCAGCCCGACGCTGGCGATCGCCGCCGAGCGCGTGACCCAGGCCGAGCTGGCGCTGCGCGACGCCGGCGCGAGCCTGTTCCCGGCCGTCGAGGCC
>DATMJX010000367.1:0-3865 GCA_035553715.1 Methylibium sp. | reverse complement strand
CGCCAGGAGGTCGACGGCAAGGGCCTTTCCAGCTACCCGCACCCGAAGCTGATGCCCGAGTTCTGGCAGTTCCCGACCGTCAGCATGGGCCTGGGCCCGCTGATGGCGATCTACCAGGCGCGTTTCCTGAAGTACCTGCATGCGCGCGGCATCGCCGACACCTCGCAGCGCAAGGTCTGGGTGTTCTGCGGCGACGGCGAGATGGACGAGCCCGAGTCGCTCGGCGCGATCGGCCTGGCCGCGCGCGAGAAGCTCGACAACCTGATCTTCGTCATCAACTGCAACCTGCAGCGCCTCGACGGCCCGGTGCGCGGCAACGGTAAGATCATCCAGGAGCTCGAGGGCGAGTTCCGCGGCTCGGGCTGGAACGTGCTGAAGCTGATCTGGGGCTCGTACTGGGATCCGCTGCTCGCGCGCGACAAGGAAGGCCTGCTGCGCAAGGTGATGATGGAGACGGTCGACGGCGACTACCAGGCCATGAAGGCCAACGACGGCGCTTTCGTCCGCAAGCACTTCTTCGGCCAGCATCCCAAGCTGCTGGAGATGGTCGCCAACCTGAGCGACGACGACATCTGGCGCCTGAACCGCGGCGGCCATGACCCGCACAAGGTCCACGCGGCCTACCACGCGGCCGTCAACCACAAGGGCCAGCCGACGGTGCTCCTGATCAAGACGGTCAAGGGCTACGGCATGGGCAAGATCGGCGAAGGCAAGAACACCGCCCACCAGACCAAGAAGCTGATCGACGAGGACGTCAAGGCCTTCCGCGACCGCTTCAACATCCCCATCCCGGACGACAAGCTGCCCGAGGTCCCCTTCTACAAGCCGGCCGAGGACTCGCCGGAGATGCAGTACCTGCACGAGCGCCGCAAGGCCCTCGGCGGCTACCTGCCGAAGCGGCGCACCAAGGCCAGCGAGAGCCTGCCGGTGCCCGAGCTGTCGGCGTTCCAGGCGGTGCTGGAGGCCACGCCCGAGGGCCGCGAGATCAGCACCACCCAGGCCTACGTGCGCTGCCTGAACGCGCTGCTGCGCGACAAGACGCTGGGCCCGCGCACCGTGCCCATCCTGGTCGACGAGGCGCGCACCTTCGGCATGGAGGGCCTGTTCCGCCAGATCGGCATCTACAACCCCGCGGGTCAGAACTACACGCCGGTCGACAAGGACCAGGTGATGTACTACAAGGAAGACAAGGCCGGCCAGATCCTGCAGGAAGGCATCAACGAGGCGGGTGGCATGAGCTCGTGGATCGCTGCGGCGACGTCGTATTCGACGAACAACCGCATCATGATCCCCTTCTACATCTACTACTCGATGTTCGGGCTGCAGCGCGTCGGCGACCTGTGCTGGGCCGCCGGCGACATGCAGGCGCGCGGCTTCCTGCTCGGCGGCACCTCGGGGCGCACCACGCTCAACGGCGAGGGCCTGCAGCACGAGGACGGCCACAGCCACATCCTGGCGGGCACGATCCCCAACTGCATCAGCTACGACCCGACCTTCGCGCACGAGGTGGCGGTGATCATCCACCATGGCCTCAAGCGCATGGTCGAGCAGCAGGACAACGTCTACTTCTACCTGACGCTGCTCAACGAGAACTACGCCCACCCGGGCCTGAAGCCGGGCACCGAGGCGCAGATCATCAAGGGCATGTACCTGCTCGAAGAGGGCAAGGCGAAGAAGGGCGCGCCCACGGTCAACCTGCTGGGCAGCGGCACCATCCTGCGCGAGTCGATCGCCGCGAAGGCGCTGCTCGAGGCCGACTGGGGCGTCTCCGCCAACGTCTGGAGCTGCCCGAGCTTCAACGAGCTGGCGCGCGACGGCCAGGACGTCGAGCGCTGGAACCTGCTCCACCCGGCCGAGACGCGGCGCACGGCCTTCGTCACGCAGCAACTCGCGCCGCACGCCGGCCCGGTGGTCGCGTCGACCGACTACATGAAGGCGTATGCCGAGCAGATCCGGGCCTTCATCCCGAAGGGACGCAGCTACCAGGTGCTGGGCACCGACGGTTTCGGTCGCAGCGACTTCCGCACCAAGCTGCGCGAGCATTTCGAGGTCAATCGCCACTACATTGTGGTCGCCGCGCTGAAGGCGCTGGCCGATGACGGCGTGTTGCCGGCTACCAAGGCGGCCGAGGCGATCGCGAAGTACGGTATCGACATCAACAAGATCAACCCCCTGTACGCCTGAGCACGGCGACGGAGACAGACACATGGCCCTTTTGGAAGTTAAGGTTCCCGATATCGGCGACTTCAAGGATGTCGCGATCATCGAGCTGCTGGTCAAGCCGGGCGACACGGTCAAGGCCGAGCAGAGCCTGATCACGGTGGAGAGCGACAAGGCCTCGATGGAAATCCCCTCGTCGCAGGCGGGCACCGTCGAGCGACTGCTGGTGAAGCTCGGCGACAAGGTGTCCAAGGGGTCGCCGATCGCGGTGCTCAGCGGCGCGGTGGCTGCCGCCGCGGCGCCGGCGGCGCAAGCCGCCGCCGCGGCGCCCGCGCCGGCCGTGGCCAGTGCCCCGGCGCTTGCGAGCCAGCCGGTCGAGCGCACGGCGCCGACCGCTGCGCTGCCGCAGCACGAGCCGGCCACGCCGAGCGGCCAGATGCCGCACGCCTCGCCGTCGGTGCGACGCTTCGCGCGCGAACTGGGGGTGCCGCTGGCCGAGGTGAAGGGCACCGGCCTGAAGGGACGCATCACGCCCGAGGACGTGCAACGCTTCGTCAAGGCCGTGATGGCCGGCGACACGCGCACGGCCGCCCAGAGCGCCAAGGCACCGGCAGGTGGCGCCGGTGTCGGCGGCCTCGAGCTGCTGGCCTGGCCCAAGGTCGACTTCGCGAAGTTCGGCCCGGTCGAGCGCAAGGACCTCAGCCGCATCAAGAAGATCAGCGGCGCGAACCTGCATCGCAACTGGGTCGTGATCCCGCATGTCACGAACCACGACGACGCGGACATCACCGAGCTCGAGGCCTTCCGCGTCCAGCTCAACAAGGAGAACGAGAAGTCCGGCGTCAAGGTCACGATGCTGGCCTTCCTGATCAAGGCGGCGGTCGCGGCGCTGAAGAAGTTCCCGGAGTTCAATGCCAGCCTCGACGGCGACCAGGTGGTGCTGAAGCAGTACTTCCACATCGGCTTCGCGGCCGACACGCCGAACGGTCTGGTCGTTCCGGTGATCAAGGACGCCGACAAGAAGGGCGTGCTGCAGATCAGCCAGGAGATGAGCGAGCTCGCGAAGAAGGGCCGTGACGGCAAGCTCGGCCCGGCGGACATGAGCGGGGGCTGCTTCTCGATCAGCTCGCTCGGTGGCATCGGCGGGCGCTACTTCACGCCGATCATCAACGCGCCGGAGGTCTCGATCCTCGGCGTGTGCAAGAGCAACATGGAGCCGCGCTGGGACGGCAAGGCCTTCGTGCCGCGCCTGATCCTGCCGCTGTCGCTGTCCTGGGATCACCGCGCGATCGACGGCGCGGCGGCGGCGCGCTTCAACGCCTACCTGTGTCAGGTCCTGGCGGATTTCCGCCGGGTGCTGCTGTAAGGGGGCCGCGATGACGACCATTGACATCAAGGTTCCGGACATCGGCGACTTCAAGGACGTCGCGATCATCGAGCTGCTGGTCAATCCGGGCGACACGGTCAAGGCCGAGCAGAGCCTGATCACGGTGGAGAGCGACAAGGCCTCGATGGAGATCCCGTCGAGCCACGCCGGCGTGGTCAAGGAGCTCAAGGTCAAGCTCGGCGACAAGATCAGCGAAGGCACGGTGATCCTGTCGCTCGAGGCTGCCGGCGCTGCCGCGCCGGCCCCGGCGCCCGCCGCGGCCGCCCCGGCTCCGGCCCCCGCGCCGGCGGCCAGCGCGCCGGCCCCGGTGGCCGCGAG
>DATMJX010000366.1:0-8111 GCA_035553715.1 Methylibium sp. | reverse complement strand
CTGCTCGGCATTCCCGGTCGCATCGACCTCAACGGCGGGGGCGACTACACGCTCGACCTGCGCGGCTTCGGGGCGACGGCCGACAGCAACCAGGTCGTGATCGTCGACGGCGTGCGCCTGAGCGAGGCCGACATCAGCGGTGCGCGCATGGCGGGCATCCCGATCGAGTCGGTCGAGCGCATCGAGGTGGTCCGCGGCAGCGGCAGCGTCCTCTACGGCGAGGGCGCGACCGCCGGCGTAATCGTGATCACCACCAAGGGTGGCGCGGGCAGCGCGCGCGAGAGCGCTGGCCACGTCTATGCGGCAGCGGGTGAGGATCACCTGCGCGAGCTGCGTGCCGGCGTCACCGTGGTCGCCGGCGGCTTCTCGGCCGACGTGTCGGCCAACCGGCGTCGCTCCGACAACCACCGCGACAACTTCCGCTCCGAGACCGATGGCGTGTCGCTGCTGGGGCAGTGGCGCGGCGAGGGGCTGCGCATCGGGTTCCAGATCGCCCAGGACGACCTCGACAGCGGCCTGCCGGGCGCGCTGACGCGGGCGCAGTACCGCAACAATCCGCGTCAGGCCTCGACCCCGAACGACCAGGGTTCGATCCGCAACGAGCGCCGCGGCGTGTTCGCCGAGGCGGAGCTCGCCCAATGGCAGATCGCGTTTGACGCCGGCTGGCGCGACAAGGCGCTGCACAGCGACTTCTCGGGCTACATCTACGCCTACGACGTCGACGCCGAGAACTACGCGCTGCGTGCCAAGCGCGGCGGCCGCTGGGGGGATGTCGAGCATGCACTGGTCGTGGGGCTCGACCGCGGCCTGTGGCGGCGCGTCGTCCCCGGCCTGTACGGTTCGGTGGCCGAGCAGGACTCGACGGCGGTCTACGTGCGGGACGAGGCCACGCTGCCGGGCGGGCTGCGTCTGAGCGCCGGCGCGCGCAGCGAGTCGATCGACAAGCGCAACAGCGCGAGCACGCAGCGCATCGACGAGCGCGAGCATGCCTGGGAGCTCGGCGCGGTGCTGCCGCTGGGCGGCTCCGCCGGGCTGTACGGGCGCGTCGGGCGCAGCTTCCGGCTGCCGAACGTGGACGAGTTCAGCTACACCTCCGGCGGTGCCGAGCTGCGCCCCCAGACCTCGCGCGATGCCGAGCTCGGCTTGCGCTGGGCCGACGCCGGCCGGCGCGTCGACTTGCGCGTCTACCGCAGCGCGCTGCGCAACGAGATCGGCTTCGACCCGCTCGCGGCCGACCCGTTCGGCGGCATGAGCGGTGCGAACGTCAACTTCGACGACACGCGTCGCCAGGGGGTGGAGCTGGAGGCGTCGACGCCGGTGGCGCCGACGCTCAGCGTGGGGCTCGCCGGCGCGCTGCGTCGCTCGACCTTCACCGCCGGCCCCTACGACGGACGCGACGTGCCGCTGGCCCCGGAGCGCACGCTGTCGCTGCGCGGCCACTGGACGCCGGCGGGCGGGCACCGCGTGACGGCCATCGTGAACCGGGTGGCGTCGCAGCACGCCGACTTCGGCAACACTTGCTCGATCCCCAGCTACACGACCCTCGACCTGCGCTATGCGTACCAGTGGGACGGCCTCGAACTGGCACTCGGCGCGAGCAACGTGACCGACCGGACCTACTACACGCTCGCCTTCGCCTGTGCCGGTGGGCAGCCGACCTCGATCTACCCGGAAGCCGGGCGGGTCGTGACGGCCTCCGCGCGTCTGCGCTTCTGAGCGGCGCCGACGCCGGTTTGCCGTGTCCGCTGGCGCTGCTGCCCCGATCGCCCCCCGGCTGGCGCCGCCGCGCCCGGCGCGCTTTCTGGGCCTGCTGGGCCTGGCGGCGCTCGGTGCGCTGGCGCTCGGGCTCGCGATTGGCTCCTCGGGCTTCGGCTACGGCAGCGCGGACATCGTCTGGCAGGTGCGCGCGCCGCGCGTGCTGGCCGGTTTCGGAGCGGGCGCCGCGCTGGCGCTGGCCGGCGCGCTGATGCAGCTGCTGACGCGCAATGCGCTGGCCGATCCCTATGTGCTCGGCCTGTCCGGCGGCGCCTCGGTCGGCGCGCTGGCGGCGATGCTGCTCGCGCCGCCGCTGCTGGCCGCGCTGGCGATCACGCTGGGCGCGGCGCTCGGAGCGGCCGCGGCGGTCGCGCTGCTGTTCGCGCTGGCCTGGCGCACCCTGGGCCGGGGGCATGGCCTGCAGCCACCCGGCGAGGCGCGCAGCACGCTGCTGCTGATCGGCGTGATGATCGGCGCCGGCTGCTCGGCGCTGGTGTCGGCACTGCTGGTGCTGGTGCCCGAGGCGCCGCTGCGCGGGCTGCTGTTCTGGCTGCTCGGCGATCTCAATGGCGCACTGCTGTGGTGGCCGCTGTGGATCGCGCTGCCGCTGGCGCTGGCGCTGGTCTGGCGGGGGGCCGAGGATCTCGCATTGCTCGCGCGCGGCGACGCCTGGGCCGAGAGCCTGGGCGTGCCGGTCGCGCGCCGCAAGCGCGAGGCGCTGGCCGCCGCGGCGCTGGCCACCGGCGCGGCGGTCGCGACGGCCGGGGCGATCGGCTTCGTCGGGCTGGTCGTGCCGCAGGCCCTGAGGCTGCTGGGCGTGCGCGCGGTGCGGCCGCTGCTGCTGGCCAGTGCCCTGGCCGGCGGCAGCTTCATCGTGCTGGCGGACGCGGCCGCGCGCACGCTGTTCGCACCGCTGCAGCTGCCGGTTGGCGTGCTGTCGGCGGCGGTTGGCGTGCCGATGTTCCTCACCCTGCTGGCCCGCGGCCGATGAGTCCCTGGCAAGAGCCGCTGCGGCTGCGTGTCGAGGCGCTTGCGCTGCATGCCGGCGCGCGGCCCGAGGCGCGCCGGCTCGCGGCGGGGCTCGATCTCGAGATCGGCGCTGGCGAGCGCTGGGTCGTGCTCGGGCCGAACGGCGCCGGCAAGTCGACGCTGATCGCCACCCTGGCGGGCCTGCTGCCGCCCACCGGCGGCGCGCTGGCCCTGCAGGGCCGCGCGCTGGCGGGCTGGCCGCCCGAGGCGCTGGCGCGCTGGCGCGCCTGGTGCCCGCAGTTCTGGAGCGACCCCTTTCCGGCGCGCGTCGACGAGACGGTGCGTGCGGCGCGCCGCGGTGCGGCTGGCGGCGAGGCGGCCCTCGCCGGTCTGCTCGGGCAGCTCGATCTGGGGGGGCTCGCCTCGGCCGATGTGAGGCGCCTGTCGGGGGGCGAGCGCCAGCGCGTCGCGCTGGCCGCCGCGCTGTGGCAGGACGCGCCGCTGCTGCTGCTCGACGAGCCGACCTCGCACCTCGATCTCGCGCACCAGCAGCAGCTGCTGGGCGTGTTGCGCGCCCACGCGGCACGCGGCGGCGCGGTGTGCGCCAGCCTGCACGATGTTCAGCTCGCGTGGCAGCTGGCCAGCCATGCGGTGCTGCTTGACGGGCGCGGTGGCGTGGTCGCCGGATCCCGCGAGGCGGTGATGACGCCGGTACGGCTGTCCGCCGCCTTTGGCGTCGCGATCGATCGCGTCGAGGTCTGCGGCGAGCAGCGCTTCTGGGTCGGGCCGCGCGCCGACGCGGCGGCGTCATGATGCAGCGGATCGCGCCCGGCCTCGCGCTGCTGG
The DNA here is from genome assembly GCA_035553715.1 of Methylibium sp. Taxonomy (GTDB): domain Bacteria; phylum Pseudomonadota; class Gammaproteobacteria; order Burkholderiales; family Burkholderiaceae_C; genus Methylibium. Next base: position 4,541 of record DATMJX010000366.1, on the reverse strand, counting down.
CGGTGGCGCTGTCGTTGCGCGCTGCGCCCATCGATTTCGTCGACGATGCCGGCCGGGCGCATCGCCTGCCCGGGCCGGCGCAGCGCGTCGTCACGCTCGCGCCGCACCTGACCGAGATCGTTTACGCGGTCGGTGCCGGCGGGCAGCTGGTCGGCACCATCGACGCGAGCGACCATCCGCTGCCGGCACGGGCGCTGCCGCGCATCGGCGACCACGCGCGTTTCGACGTCGAGCGCCTGCTGCTGCTCAAGCCCGACCTGGTGCTGGCCTGGCTCAGTGGCAATCCCGACCGCGAGGTGCGCGCGCTCGAGGCGGCCGGGCTGCGCGTCGTGCGCTTCGAATCGCAGCGCCTCGGCGAGGTGGCCGCCTCGATCGAGCGCGTCGCGCGGCTGCTCGGGCGCGACGCCGAGGGCGCACAGGCGGCCCGGCGGCTGCGTGCCGAGCTCGAGGCGCAGCGCCAGCGACATGCCGGCGCGGCCCCGCTGCGGGTCTTCTACCAAGTGTGGCCGCAACCGCTGCTGACCCTCAATGGCCGCCATCTCGTCAGCGACGTGCTGGCCCTGTGCGGTGGGCGCAACGTGTTCGCCGACCTGGCGCCGCTGGTGCCGCCGGTGTCGACCGAGGCGGTGCTCGCGGCCGACCCCGAGGTGGTGCTGACCGGCAGCGAGCGCCCGGAGCAGCCGTGGAGCCATCAACCCGATGCGGCGGTGTTCGCGCCCTGGCGTGCGGCGCGGGGCCTGGCAGCGACGCGCCGCGGGGCCTACTACCGCCTCGACGGGGACCTGATCGCACGCGCCGGCCCGCGCATCGGCTTGGGCGTCCAGGCGGTCTGCGAGGTGCTGGAGCGGGAGCGGCGGCGCGCGCCTTCCGTGAGCCCGCAGCGGCCTTAGGCGGGCCGGCTCACTTGGGGTCGAGGTCGATGTCGAGCGGCATCGGCATCGTCAGCAGCCGGTTCGGTGTGCTGGTTTCCCACAGCGCGCCGTGCGCCGTGTCGACCTGCCAATGCACCGAGCGCACCAGCGTCAGGCTGGCGGTCACGCCGATCTGGCGCAGGCGTTGCAGCTGACGCGGCGACCAGTCGACACGGCGGCCAACCTGCTCGCAGCTGAAGGCGCCGAACAGGCTGCCGTTGCCGGAGAAGCACACGTCGATCAGCGAGCGCACGTCCTTGCGCAGCAGCTCCTTGCGGAAGCCGGCGGTGGCCGGGTGGGTCAGCGCATCGGGCGCGACCACACAACCGTCGCGCAGCAGCGCGTCGAAGTAGGCGGCAACCGCCGGGCCCTCGATCGGTGCCGCGGCGACCATGCGGTCCTGCGCGGCGTCGTACATCGCGATGTTGTGCAGCAGGCGGCCCCCGTCGCCACCGACGAAGATCCAGATCCCCGCGAAGCTGCAGTCCATCTCGCGGGCGAGCTCGCGCGTGAACAGTTCGAGGAACTGCACGTAATCGATGTCGCCGCTGTCGAGGCGGCCACAGATGTCCCTCAGGGCATCACTGCTGGGCATGGCGTGGATTCTGACCGTGCGGCGACGGGCCCGGACCTGCACAAGTTGACATCTTGTCCAACTTTGTAGGGCCTCAGCGGCTGCCCACGGCCTTGTCCGGCCAGTCGCAGCAAGCCGCGACGGCGCAGGCCGCGCAGCGCGGCTTGCGGGCCTGGCAGACGTAGCGGCCGTGCAGGATCAGCCAGTGGTGCGCGTGCACGCGGTAGGCGGCGGGCACGCGCTCGAGCAGCTTGAGCTCGACGGCCAGCGGCGTGGCACCTGGTGCCAGGCCGGTGCGGTTGGCGACGCGGAAGATGTGCGTGTCGACCGCCATCGTCGGCTCGCCGAAGGCGACGTTGAGCACGACGTTCGCGGTCTTGCGGCCCACGCCGGGCAGGGCCTCGAGCGCCTCGCGCGTGCGCGGCACCTCGCCGCCGTGGCGCTCGATCAGCAGCCGGCAGGTCTCGTGCAGGTGGCGAGCCTTGTTGCGGTACAGGCCGATCGTGCGGATCTGCTCGGCGATGCCCTCGACGCCGAGGGCCAGCATGCGATGCGGCGTCGGTGCCAGCGCGAACAGCCGTCGCGTGGCCTTGTTGACGCCGACATCGGTGGCCTGGGCCGACAGCAGCACCGCGGCGAGCAGCTCGAACACCGAGCTGTAGACGAGCTCGCTGGCCGGCTGCGGGTTGGCCGCGGCGAGCGTGGCGAAAAAGGTCTCGATCTGAGGCGGCGTCATCGGGTCGCGATTGTGACCGCCCGCGCGCCGGTGCCGGCCTCAGCCGCCACGCTGTGCCCGTGCTCGCGCCAGGGCTGCGGCGACGAGTGCCTGGCGTGCATCGGGCGCCTCGGCCGGCGCGGGCGTGGTGGGGAGGCTGCGCGCCGCCAGCCGTTCGGCCTGCTCGTCACGCTCGCGCGTGCGCCGCGCCTGGCGCGTGCGGTAGCGCGCGCGCGCCTCGCTGGCCTGGGCAGCCGACCAGGCGGCCCAGCCGCTGCGCCCCGGTGTCGCGTCCTCGAGCGCGATGCAGTCCACCGGACAGGCCGGCAGGCACAGCTCGCAGCCGGTGCACAGCGCTTCGATGACGGTGTGCATGCGCTTGGCCGCGCCGACGATGCAGTCGACCGGGCAGGCCTCGATGCAGCGGGTGCAGCCGATGCAGGCCGCCTCGTCGATCACGGCCAGACGCCGCGGACCTTCGGCGCCGCAGCTCGCATCCAGCGGCGACGGCGCCTGGCCGGTGAGCGCGGCCAGCCGGGCAATGCCCTCGGCGCCGCCGGGGGGGCAGCGGTCGATGCCGGCACGGCCGTCCGTGATCGCCTCGGCGTAGCTGCGGCAATCCGGGTAGCCGCAGCGCGTGCATTGCGTCTGCGGCAGCGCGGCGTCGATCGCGTCGACCGACGCGGCCCGCGCGGGCGCACTCACTTCTGGTACTTGGCGATGAAGTCGCGGATCTCGGGGTAGGCCAGCTCGCGCCAGCGCCGGCCCGAGAAGATGCCGTAGTGGCCGGCCCCGACCACGTCGTAATGGCGCTTGCGTGCCTTCGTGATGCCGGTGCACAGGTCGAGCGCGGCTGCCGTCTGGCCGGCGCCGGAGATGTCGTCGAGCTCGCCCTCGACCGTCAACAGCGCGGTGGTCTTGATGTCCTGCGGACGCACCGGCCGGCCACCGACCGTCCAGCTGCCGTTGACCAGCGCGAAGTCCTGAAACACGGTGTGGATGGTGTCGAGGTAGTACTCGGCCGGCAGGTCGAGCACGGCGTTGTACTCGTCGTAGAACTGGCGGTGCGACTCGGCGCTCTCGTCGTCGCCGCGGATCAGGTCGGCGAAGTAGTCGTAGTGCGAGGTCAGGTGGCGGTCCGGGTTCATCGCGACGAAGCCGGTGTGCTGCAGGAAGCCCGGATAGACCGGCCTGCCGGCGCCGGGGTAATTGGGCGGCACGCGGTAGATCACGTTGTTCTCGAACCACTCGATGCTCTTGTTCATCGCGAGGTTGTTGACGGCGGTGGGCGAGCGGCGTGCGTCGATCGGGCCGCCCATCATCACCATCGTGCGCGGCGTCTTCTCGCCGGCGCTAGCCATCAGCGAGACCGCGGCGAGCACCGGCACGGTCGGCTGGCACACCGAGATCACGTTCACGCCGGGGCCGATGTGGCGGATGAACTCCTGCACGTAGTGCACGTAGTCGTCGAGATGGAAGGGGCCGACGTCGGCCGGCACCATGCGCGCGTCGATCCAGTCGGTGATGTAGACCTTGTGGTCCTCGAGCAGCTTGCGCACCGTGTCGCGCAGCAGCGTCGAGTGGTGGCCCGACAGCGGCGCCACGACCAGCACGCTGGGCTGGTCGCGCATCTTGGTGAGCTGCTTCGCATCGTCGGTGAAGCGCTTGAAGCGCAGCAGCCGGCAGAAGGGCTTCTCGATCGCCGTCTGCTGCTGCACGACCACGTCGACGCCGCCGACCGTGATGTTGGTGATGCCGAACTCGGGCTTCTCGTATTCCTTGGTCAGCCGGTGCACCAGATCGAAGCCGGCCGAGATGCGCTGCGCCCCGGGCGCATGCGCGAACGGCGAGAGCGGGTGGCTGTACAGCTTGGCCGACGCGGTCGCGAATTCGGCGAAGGGGCTGAGCAGCGCACGCTGCGTTTCATAGAGCTGATAGAGCATGAAGTCCTCGGAACGGATTCGTGAGTGGCGGGTGTCCCCCGTCGCTGGCGGCGGACCGCCGTGCACTTCTTCGATGCATCTGCTGCGTCGCACCATTGTAGGAGCCTGGCGGATGGCCGCCGGCCAGGCCCGATCGTGCCGCGGCCCCGACAGGGGCATGGCCGCCAAAGACCGGGCGCAGCGGCCGGTATTGCGCGCTTGTGGCCGGGCCCGAAGGGATCTAGCGCTCGCCGGGGCGCTGCGCCTGGCGTTCGAAGCGCCCGCCATCGCCGCGCTCGCTGCGGTCGGGGCGCTCGGCACGGTCCGGTCGCGCGGGCGCGTCGGCGCGCGACACCCGCCCCGGCTGCGCGGCCTGGGCGTCGAAACCCGGTTGGGGGTGGGCGGGGACGGCCGGCCAG
>DATMJX010000365.1:0-7139 GCA_035553715.1 Methylibium sp. | reverse complement strand
CGCACCGAGGTGCGCGAGGAGCGGGTGCGCTCGATCCTGAGCGCCAACGACTCGCCGGACGTGCCCTTCGAGTGGTCGGTGAACCCCTACCGCGGTTGCGAGCACGGCTGCAGCTACTGCTATGCGCGGCCCGGCCACGCCTGGCTGAACCTGTCGCCGGGGCTGGACTTCGAGACCCGGCTGGTCGCCAAGGTCAACGCGGCCGAGCGTCTGCGCGCCGAGCTGGCGCGGCCCGGCCACCGGCCCAGCCCGATCAATGTCGGCTCGGTGACCGACGCCTACCAGCCGATCGAGCGCCGCTGGGGCCTGACGCGCGCGGTGCTGCAGGTGCTCACCGCCTGCGAGCATCCGTTCACCCTCATCACCAAGTCGGCCGGCATCGAGCGCGACCTCGACCTGATCGCGCCGGCCGCGCGGCGTCGCCAGGCACTGGCGTCCATCAGCATCACCACGCTCGACGCCGACCTCGCGCGCCGGCTCGAGCCGCGGGCCGCCGCGCCGCAACGGCGCCTGCAGGCGGTGCGGCGGCTGGCCGAGGCGGGCGTGCCGGTCGGCGTGAACCTCGCGCCGGTGATCCCCTTCGTCAACGAGCCCGAGATCGAGCGCGTCGCCGCGGCCGCCGCCGAAGCCGGCGCGCAGTCGCTGCACTACACCGTGCTGCGGCTGCCCTGGGAGGTCGCGCCGCTGTTCCGGCAATGGCTCGAGCAGCACTTGCCCGAGCGCGCCGCGCGCGTGATGGCGCGGGTGCAGGAGATGCGGGGCGGCCGGGACTACGACGCCGACTTCGCCACCCGCATGCGGGGCAGCGGCGTCTGGGCCGAGCTGATCCGCCAGCGCATCGACCGCGCGGCGGCGCAGCACGGCCTCGCGCGCCGCATGCCGGCGCTCGACGCCAGCCGCTTCAGGCCGCCGGCGGCCGCCGCGCCGGACTCAGGCCAGGCCTCGCTGTTCTGAGCTGCCAGGCGGTGGCGGCGAAGGTCCAGCACAGCCACGCGGTCCAGGCGCTGTGGCTCGGGTGGTGGGCGCCGCGCACCAGCTGCGACACGCCGTAGGCCAGGCCCAGCAGCAGCACCGCCGCCAGCCACGCGCGCGCGAGCCGTGGCAGGCGCGCGCGCAGCACGAACCAGCCGGGCAGGAAGCCGAAAGCCGCGGCCGCGTGACCCGAGGGGAAGCAGTGGCCCGGGCCACCGTCGCCGATCCCCCAGGCCCAGTGGGAGACCCACACCGCCGGCCCGCCGAAGTCCTGCAACTCCCAGGGGCAGCTGCTCAGGCTGTGCTGCTTGATCAGCGCGGGCAGCGTCAGCGCGGCCGCGCTGGTTGCGAGCCACCACAGCCGCTCGGCGCGCGTCAGGCGCCGCATGTGCGCGCCGAGCGGCCACACGGCGTTCACGGCCAGGCCGATCAGCACGAGGGCCGCGAGCCAGCGTCCGCCCTGGTGCGCCAGCCCGGCGCTCAGCCAATGCTCGCGCCACGCGAAGCCCTGCGCGGTGCCGAACAGCCGGTCGACCGGGAGGTCGAGCCGGCTTGCGTCCCAGGCCAGCAGGCCCAGCAGGCCGATCAGGGTGACCAGCCCGTCGCACCGCCGCCAGCGAGCCTCACTCGCTGCGGCAGGGCGCGAAGGCATCGAGCGGGGCACGGTATTCGCTGGCGCTCACCCGTGCCAGGCCGAGCACGGTGTGGAACAGGTGGTCGTGGCTGAGCGCGACGTCGAGCTGTCCGCGCAGGCAGCCGGCGTCGAGGCGGTCGGCGGCGAGCCGGCGCGGCGGCAGCCAGGCGATCATCGGCACGTGGGTCTGCTCGGCCGGCGCGACCGAGCGGGGCATGCCGTGCAGGTACAGGCCGTTCTCGCCCAGCGACTCGCCGTGGTCGGACAGGTAGAGCAGCGCCGGGTCGTAGGCGTCTTGTCGCTGCAGCCAGCCGATCGCCTGGGCCAGCAGGGCGTCGGTGTAGGCGATCGAGTTGTCGTAGGCATTGAGCAGCGCCTGCGGCTCGCACTGCGACAGCGCGGTGCTGTGGCATTCAGGCTGGAAGGGCTTGTGCCCGGCCGGCGAGCGCGCCGCATAGGCGGGGCCGTGGCTGCCCATCTGGTGCAGCACCAGCACCACGCCGCGCGCGCGCCGCTCGGCCGGCAGCGCGGCGAGGCGCTCGTCGAGCCCCTGCAGCAGCGCGCCGTCGAAGCACTCACCGCCGGGGCACAGCGTCGTGTCGGGGGGCACCGCCCCGGCGGCCGGCTGCTCGGGCCGGGTGTGTGGCACGCGGTTGCAGACCCCCTTGCAGCCCGCCTGGTTCTCGACCCACAGCACCGCCAGCCCGGCGCGCTGCAGCAGGTCGAGCAGGTTTTCGCTGTCGTGCTCGCGGGTCTCGTGGCGCTCGCGGCCGACGGCCGAGAGCATGCAGGGCAGCGATGCGGCGGTGTTGGTGCCGCAGGCGCTGACGTGGCGGAAGCTCAGCACGTCGAGCGCACGCAGCGCCGGCGTGGTGTCGCGTCGGTAACCGTTCAAGGCGAAATGATCGGCCCGTGCGGTCTCGCCGATCACCAGCAGCACCAGCGGCACCTGCTGGCCTGCGCGCAGGGCTTGCGGGTGCGCGTCGAGCCCGATCGGCAGCGGCGCTTCCTGCGGCGCCCGGGCCTGTGCCGCCCGTGCGACCGAGTACAGCGCGTTCAGGGGGCTGATCTCGTAGCGCAGCGCCTTGTGGGTGCGCATCACCGAGGCGAGGTCCTGGTAGTCGATCAGGGTCAGCGCGGCGGCGCTGCTCAGGCCCAGCGCCAGCAGCGCGGCGTTGCGCAGCGCCGCGGCGGCGGGGCGGGCGCAGGCCAGCGGGGTGCGCCACAGCCAGAGCAGCGGCAGCCCGGCGAGCAGCGCCAGCGAGAGGGCCAGCCGGACGTCGAGCAGGTCGCGCACCTCGCGCGCGTCGGTGCCGAGCGCGTTGACGATCATCGACGGATCGATCACCACGCCATAGCTGCCCATGAAGTGGGCCGTGACGGCACTGATCAGCAGGCCGGCGCTGACCGCCGGCCGGAGCGTGCGGCACCAGGCCATCAGGCCCAGCAGCGCGGTCAGCAGCGCGAAGACGATGCCGCCGAGCGCCAGGCCGAAGCCCAGCCGAGCCGGGTCGCCGAGCTCGGACAGGGCCGCGACGCTGCGCCACAGCGGCCAGTTGGCCGGGCCGGTGAGCCACAGCGCGGCGAGCAGCACCAGGGCGGTCGGGGTGACGGCGCGGCGGTGCGCCGGCAGCGGGCGGCGCGAGTGGGGCAGCGGCAGCGCCAGGGAGGAAGGCCAGGACATCCCGGCGAGGATGCCCGGCCGGCCTTAAGCGCACCTTAGCGGCCCGCCGCGGACCTCCGGAGCCGGGCCATGGCCCCCGCGACGGCGCACCACCGGCGCGGGGGCGGGGCGCGCCGGCCCCGCGACCGGCTTACTTGAACAGGTCCTTGACCCGGTCGGTCCAGCTCTTCGCGTTCGGCGAATGCCGGTCGCCGCTCTTCTTGAAGCTCTCGTCGAGCTCCTTGAGCAGCTTGCGCTGGTGCTCGGTCAGCTTGATCGGCGTCTCGACCGAGACATGGCAGTACAGGTCGCCGGGGTAGCTCGAGCGGATGCCCTTGATCCCCTTGCCGCGCAGCCGGAAGGTCTTGCCGTGCTGTGTGCCCTCGGGCAGCTCGATCTCGGCCTTGCCGCCGAGCGTGGGCACGGCGATCGTGCCGCCGAGCGCCGCCGTCGCGATGCCCACCGGCACGGTGCAGTGCAGGTCGTCGCCGTCGCGCTCGAAGATCTCGTGGTGCTTGATGCGGATCTCGATGTAGAGATCGCCGGGCGGCCCGCCGTTGGTGCCGGGCTCGCCGTTGCCGCTCGAGCGGATGCGCATGCCCTCGTTGATGCCGGCCGGGATCTTGACCTCGAGCGTCTTGTTGCTCTTGATGCGGCCGGCGCCGTGGCAGGTGACGCAGGGGTCGGGGATGACCTTGCCGCTGCCACGGCATTGCGGGCAGGTCTGCTGGATGCTGAAGAAGCCCTGGCGCAGGTGCACCTGACCCGAGCCGGAGCAGGTCGTGCAGGTCTTGGCGCTGGTGCCGGGCTTGGCGCCGCTGCCGTGGCAGGTCTCGCAGTCGTTCCAGGTCGGGATGCGGATCTGCGTGTCCTTGCCGTTGGCGGCCTCCTCCAGCGTGATCTCCATCGCGTAGCTGAGGTCGCTGCCGCGGTAGACCTGCTGGCCACCGCCACCGCGGCGCCCGCCCTGCTGGCCGAAGATGTCGCCGAAGATGTCGCCGAAGGCCTCGGCGAAGCCGCCGAAGCCCTCGCCGCCGGCGCCGCCGCGGCCCATCTGGGCGTCGATGCCGGCATGGCCGAACTGGTCGTAGGCCGCGCGTTTCTGGCCGTCGGAGAGCATCTCGTAGGCCTCCTTGGCCTCCTTGAATTTCTCCTCGGCCGCCTTCGCCCCGTCGCCCTGGTTGCGGTCGGGGTGGTGCTTCATGGCCAGCTTGCGGTAGGCCTTCTTGATGTCGTCCTCGCTGGCGTTCTTCGGAACGCCGAGGATCTCGTAGTAGTCGCGCTTCGCCATGGCTGGATCTCAGTCGGGCAGGAAAGAAACCGCCGCGCGGGGCCGTCGGGCCCGGGCGCGGCGCGATGCCGAGGCGGCCCGCAGCGGGGCCGTCCTCGGGGTCACTTCTTCACTTCCTTGAAGTCGGCATCGACCACGTCGGCGTCGTCGGCCGCCTTGTTCGCCGCCGGCGCGGCCCCCTCGACGTCCGAGGCCGTGCCGGCCGCCGCCGCCTGCGCGGCCTGGGCCGCCTGCATGTCGGCGTAGACCTTCTCGCCGAGCTTCTGGCTGCTGTTCATCAAAGCCTCGGTCTTGGCCTCGATGTCGGCCTTGTCGTCGCCCTTGAGCGCGGCCTCGGCGTCCTTGATCGCCGCCTCGATCTTCTCCTTCTCGCCGGCGTCGAGCTTGTCGCCATGCTCGGCGAGGCTCTTCTTGACCGAGTGGATCAGCGCGTCGGCATGGTTGCGCGCCTGCACCAGCTCGAGCTTCTTCTTGTCCTCGGCGGCGTTGAGCTCGGCGTCCTTCACCATCTGCTGGATCTCTTCCTCGCTGAGGCCCGAGTTCGCCTTGATGGTGATCTTGTTCTCCTTGCCGGTGCCCTTGTCCTTGGCGCCGACGTGCAGGATGCCGTTGGCGTCGATGTCGAAGCTCACCTCGATCTGCGGCATGCCGCGCGGCGCCGGCGCGATGCCCTCGAGGTTGAACTCGCCGAGCATCTTGTTGCCGGCGGCCAGCTCGCGCTCGCCCTGGAAGACCTTGATCGTCACGGCCGGCTGGTTGTCGTCGGCGGTCGAGAACACCTGCGAGAACTTGGTCGGGATCGTGGTGTTCTTCGTGATCATCTTGGTCATCACGCCGCCCAGGGTCTCGATGCCCAGCGACAGCGGGGTGACGTCGAGCAGCAGCACGTCCTTGCGGTCACCGGCCAGCACCTGGCCCTGGATCGCGGCGCCGACGGCCACCGCCTCGTCCGGGTTGACGTCCTTGCGCGGCTCCTTGCCGAAGAACTCCTTGACCTTCTCCTGCACCTTGGGCATGCGGGTCTGGCCGCCGACCAGGATCACGTCGTCGATCTGGCTCACCGAGACGCCGGCGTCCTTGATCGCGGTGCGGCAGGGCGCGATGGTGCGCTCGACCAGCTCCTCGACCAGGGCCTCGAGCTTGGCGCGCGTGAGCTTGACGTTCAGGTGCTTCGGGCCGGTCGCGTCCGCCGTGATGTAGGGCAGGTTGATGTCGGTCTGGGTGCTGTTGGACAGCTCGATCTTGGCCTTCTCGGCCGCTTCCTTCAGGCGCTGCAGCGCGAGCACGTCCTTGGACAGGTCGACGCCCTGGTCCTTCTTGAACTCGGCGATGATGAAATCGATGATGCGCTGGTCGAAGTCCTCGCCGCCGAGGAAGGTGTCGCCGTTGGTGGACAGCACCTCGAACTGCATCTCGCCATCCACATCCGCGATTTCGATGATCGAGATGTCGAAGGTGCCGCCGCCGAGGTCGTAGACGGCGATCTTGCGGTCGCCCTTCTCGGCCTTGTCCAGGCCGAAGGCCAGCGCGGCCGCGGTCGGCTCGTTGATGATGCGCTTGACCTCCAGGCCGGCGATGCGGCCGGCGTCCTTGGTGGCCTGACGCTGCGCGTCGTTGAAGTAGGCGGGCACCGTGATCACGGCCTCGGTGACCGGCTCGCCGAGGTAGTCCTCGGCGGTCTTCTTCATCTTGCGCAGCACTTCCGCGCTGACCTGCGGCGGCGCGAGCTTGTTGCCGCGCACCTCGACCCAGGCGTCGCCGTTGTCGGCGGCCGAGATCGTGTAGGGCATCAGGTCGATGTCCTTCTGCACTTCCTTCTCGGTGAACTTGCGACCGATCAGGCGCTTGACCGCGTACAGCGTGTTGCGCGGGTTGGTGACGGCCTGGCGCTTGGCCGAGGCGCCGACGAGCACCTCGCCGTCCTCCTGGTAGGCGATGATCGACGGCGTGGTGCGCGCACCCTCGCTGTTCTCGATCACCTTGGTGGTGTTGCCCTCCATGATGGCCACGCAAGAGTTCGTGGTCCCCAGGTCGATGCCGATGATCTTGGCCATGGTCTGTAGCTCCTCAGTAGCTGGAATTGGATTCGGGTTGTCCGGAAGTTGTGGATAACTTCGACGGCTTCAAGCCGCGGGCGGCTTATTTCGGCGCCGCGACGGTGACGAGGGCCGGGCGCAGCACCCGGTCGGCGATCAGGTAGCCCTTCTGCAGCAGGGCGACCACGGTGTTGGCCTCCTGATCGGCGGGCACCACGCTGATCGCCTGGTGCTGGTGGGGGTCGAACTTGGTACCTGCGGGCGGCGCGATCTCGAGCACCTTGTTGCGCTCGAGGGCCTGGACGAGCTGGCGCAGCGTGGCGTGGGTGCCCTCGCGCAGCTGCTCGGCGCTGGCGTCGGCGATCGCGAGCGCCGCCTCCAGGCTGTCCTTGACCGGCAGCAGGCTCTCAGCGAAGGATTCGATGGCGAACTTGCGCGCCTTGCTCATCTCCTCTTCCGAGCGGCGGCGGATGTTCTCGGCTTCGGCCTTCGCGCGCAGGTAGGCGTCGGCGAGCTCGACCTGCTTGGCTTCGAGCTCGGCGA
>DATMJX010000364.1:0-12832 GCA_035553715.1 Methylibium sp. | reverse complement strand
TCCCTACACTGCGCGCATGTCCGCCTCCGCCCTGCCCGCCTCGCCCGTCCCCCGTACCGACACGCCTCCCCCCGCGCGCAGCGTGCGGCCGCTGCGCGCGCTGCGGCCCTTCCTGCGCCCCTACCGGGCCCGCATCGCGCTGGCCGGGCTGTTCCTCGTGCTCGCCGCGCTCAGCACGCTGCTGCTGCCGGTCGCGCTCAAGGGCCTGATCGACCAGGGCCTGGTCGCCACCGAACCGGGCGAGCGCGTGATGGCGCTGCGCGAGCATTTCCTCGCGCTGTTCGCGGTCGGCGCGGCGCTGGGCGTGTTCTCGGCGGCGCGCTTCTACATGGTCACCTGGCTGGGCGAGCGCGTCACCGCCGATCTGCGCAACGCGGTCTACCGCCACGTCGTGCAGCAGAGCCCGGAGTTCTTCGAGACCACGCGCACCGGCGAGGTCCTGTCGCGCCTGACCACCGACACGACGCTGGTGCAGACCGTCGTCGGCTCCAGCCTCAGCATGGGCCTGCGCAACACGGTGATGGGCGTCGGCGCGCTGGTGATGCTGGTCGTCACCAACCCGCTGGTGATGGCCCAGGTGCTCGGCATCCTGGTGCTGGTCGTGCTGCCCGCGGTCGGCTTCGGCCGCAAGGTGCGCAAGCTCTCGCGCGCCAGCCAGGACCGCGTGGCCGATTCGAGCGCGATCGCCGCCGAGGTGCTGAACGCGGTCCCGGTGGTGCAGAGCTATGCGCAGGAGGCACGCGAGGCGGCGCGCTTCGACGCCGCCACCGAGCGCGCCTTCGCGACCGCCGAGCGGCGCACGCGCATGCGCTCGGGGCTGGTGGCCTTCATCATCAGCGCGACCTTCGGCGCGCTGCTCTGGGGCCTGTACCAGGGGACGCAGGCGGTGCTGCGCGGCGACATCACGGCCGGCCACCTGGGCCAGACGGTCGTCTACGTGATGCTGCTGGTGGGCTCGGTCGCGGTCCTGGCCGAGGTCTGGGGCGACCTGCTGCGCGCCGCCGGCGCGAGCGAGCGGCTGATGGAGCTGCTCGAGACCCGCTCGCCGATCGCCAGCCCGGCCACGCCGCGCGCGCTGCCGGCGGCGCCGGCGGGCTCGGCGCTGCGGCTCGAGGGCGTGAGCTTTCGCTACCCGTCACGCCCGGACATGGCCGCGCTCGACGAGGTCAGCCTGGCGGTCGAGCCCGGGCAGACCGTCGCGCTGGTCGGCCCGAGCGGCGCTGGCAAGAGCACCGTGTTCCAGCTGCTGCTGCGCTTCTACGATGCGCAGGCCGGGCGCCTCGAGATCGACGGCGTGCCGCTCGCCGAGGCCGAGCTGGGCGCCTTGCGCGGGCGCATCGCGCTGGTGCCGCAGGACAGCGTGATCTTCTCGACCAGCGCGCTGGAGAACATCCGCTACGGCCGCCCCGATGCCAGCGACGCGGAAGTCGTCGAGGCCGCCCGTGCCGCCCAGGCCGACGGCTTCATCCGCGCCCTGCCAGAGGGCTATGGGAGCTTCCTCGGCGAACGCGGCGTGCGCCTGTCCGGTGGCCAGCGCCAGCGCATCGCGATCGCGCGCGCGATCCTCAAGAACGCGCCGCTGCTGCTGCTCGACGAGGCCACCAGCGCGCTCGATGCCGAGAGCGAACACCTGGTGCAGCAGGCGCTGGCCCAGGCGATGCGCAACCGCACGACGCTTGTCATCGCGCACCGCCTCTCGACCGTTCAGAGTGCGGACCGCATCGTCGTGCTCGATCACGGCAAGGTCGTCGAGACCGGCCGTCACGCCGAGTTGCTGGCCGCCGGCGGGCTCTACGCCCGTCTGGCGGCACGACAGTTCGAGGACTGAGTCTGCAACAGAACGTATGACCGGGGCCGCCCACGGGCATCCTGGACTGGCCGGCAGCAGTATGCTTTTCGCAGCGGCTCGAGCCTGCCGTCCGTCAACAAGGGGAACAACATGAAGCTTCGTCACACCGCCATCGCCCTGACCGCCGCCGCCGTGCTGCTGGCGGGCTGCGAGAACATGAGCCAGCGCGAGCAGGACACCGCCAAGGGCGCCGGCATCGGCGCGGTCGGCGGCGCCGTGCTCGGCGGGCTGATCGGCGGCAAGAAGGGCGCGGTCGCCGGGGCCGCGATCGGCGGCGTCGGTGGCGCGATCGCCGGCAACGTCTGGTCCAAGAAGATGGAAGAGAAGCGCCTCGCGATGGAGCAGGCGACCAAGGGGACCGGCATCGACGTCGTGCGCACCCCCGACAACCAGCTCAAGCTCAACATCCCCTCCGACAGCGGCTTCGCGGTCGGCAGCGCGGCGGTGCAGCCGCAGCTGCGCACCGTGCTCGACAGCTTCTCCAGCGGCCTGGCGAGCGAGCCCGGTTGGGTCGTCACCGTGGTCGGCCACACCGACAGCACCGGCTCCGACGCGATCAACGAGCCGCTGTCGGTGAACCGGGCCAACAGCGTGCGCGACTACCTGGCCAGCCGTGGCGTGCAGCCCGCGCGCATCGCCACCAGCGGCATGGGATCGCGCGCGCCGATCGCCGACAACGGCACGACGACAGGCCGTGCGGCCAACCGCCGCGTCGAGATCTTCCTGCGCGAGCCCGAGACCCAGGCCAAGTCTTGATACATCCGTCGCCTCGGGCTTACCGGGGAGCTCCCTAGAATGAAGGGCGCGATGCCGAAAGGGTCGCGCCCTTGTTCATCACGCCTCCCGGCGCGCATGCCGCCGCTGCCCGCATGCCCCAGTCCTTCCCGTACGAAGACCTGATGCGCCACATCCAGGCGCAGGGAGTCGTCAAGGCCGACCGCACCGGCACCGGCACCCGCAGTGTGTTCGGCCACCAGATGCGCTTCGACCTGCGCGCCGGCTTCCCGCTGATCACCACCAAGAAGGTTCATTTCAAGAGCATCGCGCTCGAGCTGCTGTGGTTCCTGCGCGGCGATGGCAACGCGCGCTGGCTGCAGGAGCGCGGCGTGACGATCTGGGACGAGTGGGCCGCGCCGGACGGCGACCTCGGCCCGGTCTATGGCGTGCAGTGGCGCAGCTGGCCCACGCCCGAGGGCGGGCACATCGACCAGATCGCCGAGGTCGTCCGGCAGATCCGGAGCAATCCCGACTCGCGCCGCATCATCGTCAGCGCCTGGAATGTCGCCGAGCTGCCGAAGATGGCGCTCGCCCCCTGCCACGCCTTCTTCCAGTTCTACGTGGCCGAAGGCCGGCTGAGCTGCCAGCTCTACCAGCGCAGCGCCGACGTCTTCCTCGGCGTGCCCTTCAACATCGCGAGCTATGCGCTGCTGACCCACATGCTCGCGCAGCAGTGCGATCTCGAGGTCGGCGACTTCGTCTGGACCGGCGGCGACTGCCACCTGTACAGCAACCACGCCGAGCAGGTCGCGCTGCAGCTCACGCGCGAACCGCGGCCCTATCCGACGCTGCAGATCAAGCGCCGCCCGCCATCGATCTTCGACTACGCCTACGAGGACTTCGAGATCGTCGGCTACGACCCGCACCCGGCGATCAAGGCGCCCGTCGCCGTATGAAGCTGGCCCTGATCGCTGCGGTGGCGCGCAATGGCGCCATCGGCCTGGCCGGCACGATGCCCTGGCAGCTCAAGGCGGACCTGGCCCATTTCCGCCGCACGACGATGGGCTGCCCGGTCGTGATGGGTCGCAAGACCTGGGACTCGCTGCCCGAGGCCTTCCGGCCGTTGCCGGGGCGCCGCAATGTGGTCGTCACGCGCAATGCGGCCTGGCGGGCCGACGGCGCCGAAGCCGCACCATCGCTCGATGCGGCACTTGCCGCACTGGCCGACGCCGAACGCGTGTTCCTGATCGGTGGCGGTGAGCTCTATGCGCAGGCGCTGCCGCGTGCCGACGAGCTGGTGCTCACCGAGATCGACGCCGACTTCGAGGCCGACACACGCTTTCCCGCCTGGGACCGTACCGCGTTCGACGAAGTCACGCGCGAGTCCCACGCCGGCGACGCGGCCTGGCCTTATGCCTTCGTGCAGTACCGAAGGCGCCGCTGATCGAGCCGGCCTCGCGTGGATGCGAGGTGCAATTTCCGTTCGTAATTCGCAGACAGGCAAGCCTGCCCTCACCCAGAATTTTGTAACCGCGTCGCTGAAGTCCCCGCACCCGCATGACCGCTACCGCCGCATCGCCCTGCCCCCGCAGTGCTCGCCTACGGGCACACCAGCCGCTCGTTCAACGCGTCGCGGCCCGCCTGCACAGCCGCCTGCCCGCCCATGTCGAGATGGACGACCTGCTGCAGTCCGGCCTGATCGGCCTCGACGATGCGCTGAGCCGCTACGAGCCCCGGGACGGGGCCAGCTTCGAGACCTATGCGACACGTCGCATCCAAGGCGCGATGCTCGATGCGCTGCGCCAGCTCGACACCATGCCTCGCGATGCGCGCGCACGGCACCGCCGCGTGCGCCAGGCGGTACAACGGCTCGAGCATCGGCTCGGTCGCGCTCCCCGCGCACAGGAGGTGGCCAACGAGCTCGACTGGTCGCTTTCCCAGTTCCACGACTGCATGGCTGAATTCGGCGTCGGTGCGCTGCGCTCCGACGACGGTGAAGGCGCACTGAACGATCTCACCCCCGCTCTTGGTGACGAGGTCGACCGACCCGACCCCCTCGACGAGGAAGCCGACCCACTGCGCGCCATCCAGCAACGCCAGCGGCATGCGGCGCTGAACCGTGCCTTCGATGCGCTCGAGGCTCACGAACGCCTCGTGATGGAGCTGATCTACGATCGCGGCGCTCCTCTGCGCGAGGTCGGTGTCGCGCTAGGGGTCAGTGCACCTCGCGTCTGCCAGATCCACGAGCGCATCGTCACCAAGCTGCGCCGGCGACTGCGCGACTGGTAAGCGCCAGCGCCGGCACAATCGGCACGCGCGGCCGGCGACGGACGCCTTCGCGCCGCCTCTTCCCATCGCTTGCCGCCGCCGCGGCCTGGAGATCGTGTGCCCGAACTGCGACTGGCCACCTGGAACGTCAATTCGCTGAGCGTGCGGCTGCCGCAGCTGCTCGACTGGCTCGCCGCCAATCCGGTCGACGCGATCGTGTTGCAGGAAACCAAGCTGACCGACGACAAGTTCCCGCATGCCGAGCTCGGCGCGGCCGGCTACCTGGCGCAGGCTTTCGGCCAGAAGACCTACAACGGCGTCGCACTGCTGACGCGTGCCCCGGTCGCGGAGGTCGTGCGCAACATCCCGGGTTTCGCCGACGAGCAGGCACGCGTGATCGCCGGCACCGTCGGCGCGCTGCGCGTGATCGGCGCCTACTTCCCCAACGGACAGGCGCCCGGCAGCGACAAGTTCGACTACAAGATGCAGTGGCTGCGTGCCCTGCGCGACTGGGTGCGCGAGGAGCTCGCGCACCATCCGCGGCTGCTGCTGATGGGCGACTACAACATCGCACCCGAGGATCGCGACGTCCATGATCCGGTCGCCTGGGCCGGCCAGATCCATTGCACACCGGAGGAGCGCGGTCACTTCCAGGCCCTGCTCGGCCTCGGACTGCACGACGCCTTTCGCCTGTTCGAGCAAGCGCCCAAGAGCTGGAGCTGGTGGGACTACCGCAACCTCGCGTTCCGCAAGAACCAGGGCCTGCGCATCGATCACATCCTGGTCAGCGAGGCGCTGCGCCCGGCAGTCCGCGCCTGCGCGATCGACAAGCTGCCGCGCAAGAACGAGCGCCCCAGCGACCATGCCCCGGTGACCGTCACCCTGGACGCCGGCTGATCGGCGACCAGGGCCGGCGACTCAGTCGTCGAGGCCCAGTTCCTGGATCTTGCGCGTGATCGTGTTGCGCCCGATGCCGAGCTTGTGAGCGGCCTCGATGCGACGTCCGCGCGTGATGTCCAGCGCGGTATGGATCAGCTGGGCCTCGAACTTGCGCGTCAGCGCATCCCAGACATCCGGCACCCCTGCGTCGAGCAGCGCACGCGCCTCGCGCTCGAGGTCATCGAGCCACAAGCCGCTGGCGACCGCCACCGGCACCGCGGCCGGCTCGGGCACCACGGGCGCCGTGTCGCCGACCGCTTCGGCCACGAGCGCGCTGCGTGCCGCACCCGGCGGCGCCAGCAGCTCGGGCGGCAGGTCCTTGGCATCGACGACCTGCGCGGGCGCCATCACGGTCAGCCAGTGGCAGACGTTTTCGAGCTGCCGCACATTGCCCGGGAAGTCGAAGGCCACCAGGCGCGCCAGCGCCGCCTCGCTGAGCCGCTTGGCCTCGACGCCGAGCTCCTTGGCGCTCTTTTGCAGGAAGGAGCGCGCCAGCACCGGGATGTCCTCGCGGCGCTCGCGCAGCGGTGGCAGGCGCAGCCGGATGACGTTGAGGCGGTGGAACAGGTCCTCACGGAAGGCGCCCTGCCGCACGCGCTCCTCGAGGTTCTGGTGCGTCGCGGCGATCACGCGCACGTTGCTCTTCAGCGGGTTGTGGCCGCCGACGCGGTAGAACTGGCCGTCCGACAGCACGCGCAGCAGGCGCGTCTGCAGGTCGAAGGGCATGTCGCCGATCTCGTCGAGGAACAGCGTGCCGCCCTCGGCCTGCTCGAAACGCCCGCGCCGCGTGGTCTGTGCGCCGGTGAACGCGCCGCGCTCATGGCCGAACAGCTCGCTCTCGAGCAGGTCCTTCGGGATCGCCGCAGTGTTGATCGCGACGAAGGGGCCGCTGGCGCGCGGACTGTGCTTGTGCAGCGCACGCGCGACCAGCTCCTTGCCCGAGCCGCTCTCGCCGGTGATCAGCACCATCACATGGCTCTGGCTGAGCCGACCAATCGCGCGGAACACGTCCTGCATCGCCGGGGCCTGGCCGAGCATCTCGGGCATCTGCGTGATGCGCTCGTCGCCGACCGCCTCGCGCAGGCTCTCGTCGATCGCGCGGCGGATCAGCTCGACGGCCTTGGGCAGGTCGAAGGGCTTGGGCAGGTACTCGAAGGCGCCGCCCTGGAAGGCCGCGACGGCGCTGTCGAGGTCCGAGTAGGCGGTCATGATGATGACCGGCAGCCCGGGCAGGCGCTCCTTGACCGTCGCGAGCAGGTCGATACCCGAGCCGCCGGGCATGCGGATGTCGCTCACCAGCACCTGCGGGCCGTCGCCCTCGTCGAGCGCCGCGAGCACCTCGCGCGCACTCGCGAAGCTGCGTACCGGAAGCTCGTCGCGCGCCAGGGCCTTTTCCAGCACGAAGCGGATGGATTGATCGTCGTCAACGACCCAGATGGGTTTCATGCAGCGGCTCAGTCCCTGGTCGGCTGCCTCGACCGGTGGTCAGGGCAGCGGCATCGTGATACGGAAGATCGTCCGGCCGGGCACGCTCTCGCAGTCGATCGCGCCCTGGTGCTGAGCGACGAAGGTCTGCGCCAACGTGAGGCCGAGACCCGACCCGCCCTCGCGTCCCGATACCAGCGGGTAGAAGATGCGATCGCGGATCGACTCCGGCACGCCCGGCCCGTTGTCCTCGATATGCAATTCCAGTGCCAAACGGAAGCGCTGCTTGCCGATCGTCACCTGGCGCGCGACCCGGGTGCGCAGCACGATGCGCGCATCCCCGGCCGCAATGCGCTCGACCAGCGCCTGCGCAGCGTTGTGCGCGATGTTGAGCACGGCCTGGATCAACTGCTCGCGGTCGCCGCGAAAGTCGGGCAGCGAGGCGTCGTAGTCGCGCTCGATCGCCAGCCCCTTCGGGAACTCGGCCAGGATCAGCGCGCGCACGCGCTCGCAGACCTCGTGGATGTTGACGTCGCCGACGAGGTGCGGCTTGCGGTGCGGCGCCAGCAGCCGGTCGACGAGCGCCTGCAGGCGGTCGGCCTCGTGGATGATGACCTGCGCGTACTCGCCCAGCCCCTTGGACTCGACCTCCATCTGCAGCAGCTGGGCCGCGCCGCGGATGCCGCCGAGCGGGTTCTTGATCTCGTGCGCCAGGTTGCGGATCAGCTCCTTGTTCGCCTGCACCTGGTCGAGCGCGCGCTCCTCACGGTCCTGGCGGGTCTGCTGCTCGATCTCGATCAGCTCCACCAGCGTCATCGGCGGGTGGTCGATCTGGTTGACGATCACGTGCACCAGCACCGGCTCGCCCGGCGCCGGCGGCGGGCGCTTGAGCTGGGCATCGAGCCGACTGGTCGAGAACTCGTTGCTCGCCACCGCGGCGACGGTCTCGCGCACCAGATCGGCCTCGACGAACCACTCGAACCAGTCGCGGCGCAGCACATGGCGGCGCGACTGCCCGACGACATTCTCGAAGGCGGTGTTGGCGAACAGGCAGCGGCCGCTGGGCTCGACGACCGCCACCATCGTCGCGAGCAGGTCGAAGGACTCCTGCCAGCGCTGCACCGGCGCGGCGGACGTCACAGGCACCTCATGGGGCGATGCACGGCGTTCAGCCCGGCGGCAGCTTGGCGAGCTCGCGCTTGAGCGCCGCGATGTCGGCCTCCGAGCGTTCGATGCCGGCCTTCATCTCGGCCACGCGGTCCAGGTACTTCTGATAGTTGCGCTCGTCGCCACGGCGCTCGGGTTGACCGTTGTTGTACTCGGCCTTCAGCGCGGCGAGCTTGTCCTCCTCACGCCGCAGCTCGGTCTCGAGGATGCGACGCTTGTCGGTGTCGCGCGCCTTCTGCTCGGCCGGGTCGACCTTGCTGTCGGTGCCGCGCGCGACCGGCGCGCTGGCGCCGTTGCCGCCCTCGCGGCGCGGCGGCGGACTCGACTGGATCACGGTGACCGGCGCGCCCTCGAGCCGCACGCAGCCCTTGGCTTCGGCCTCCTTGGCCGACAGCGCGTCGGTGTACAGGTTGCCGGGGCACTTGTAGACGATGCGCTCCTGCGCCTCGGCCGCACCCAGGGCCGCCAACAGCAGTCCCACCACGCCCAGCCCGATCGCTCGCACCATCCGTCTCCCCTGCCTGCGTCACCGCGTGCCCGACAGTATCGGGCATCGAGGTGTCAACGCGGCCCGCCGCACCCGCGTGCACCCTCACGCCAAAGAAAAAGGGACGGCCAAGCCGTCCCTTCTTCACATCGCAATGCCCGATCAGAGCGTGTAGTACATGTCGAACTCGACCGGGTGCGTGGCCATGCGGAAGCGGGTCACCTCCTGCATCTTCAGGTCGATGTAGGCATCGATGTAGGAGTCGGTGAACACGCCGCCCTTGGTCAGGAAGGCGCGGTCCTTGTCCAGGCTCTCGAGCGCCTGGTCGAGGCTGTGGCAGACGGTCGGGATCTTCGCGTCTTCTTCCGGCGGCAGGTGGTAGAGGTCCTTGGTCGCTGCCTCGCCCGGGTGGATCTTGTTCTCGACACCGTCGAGACCGGCCATCAGCAGCGCGGCGAAGCCCAGGTAGGGGTTCATCAAGGGGTCCGGGAAGCGTGCCTCGACGCGACGGCCCTTCGGGTTCGCCACGTAGGGGATGCGGATCGAGGCCGAGCGGTTCTTGGCCGAGTAGGCCAGCTTGACCGGGGCTTCGAAACCCGGCACCAGACGCTTGTAGCTGTTGGTGCCCGGGTTCGTGATCGCGTTCAGCGCACGGGCGTGCTTGATGATGCCGCCGATGTAGTACAGCGCGAAGTCCGACAGACCGGCGTAGCCGTCGCCGGCGAACAGGTTCTTGCCGTCCTTCCAGACCGATTGGTGCACGTGCATGCCGGAGCCGTTGTCACCGACGATGGGCTTGGGCATGAAAGTCGCGGTCTTGCCATAGGCATGGGCCACGTTGTGGATCACGTACTTCTGCAGCTGCACCCAGTCGGCGCGCTGGATCAGCGTCGAGAATTTCGTGCCGAGTTCCATCTGGCCGGCGGTCGCCACCTCGTGGTGGTGCACCTCGACCGGCACGCCCAGCGATTCGAGGATCAGGCACATCTCCGAACGCAGGTCCTGGCCCGAATCGACCGGCGGCACGGGGAAGTAGCCCCCTTTGACCGCCGGGCGGAAGCCCGAATTGCCGTGCTCGTATTCCTTGCCGGTGTTCCACGCCGCTTCTTCGCTCTCGATCTTGGCGAAGCAGCCCGACATGTCGTTGCCCCAGCGCACGCTGTCGAACACGAAAAACTCGGGCTCCGGGCCGAAGTAGGCGGTGTCGCCCAAACCCGAGGCCTTCATGTAGGCCTCGGCACGCTTGGCGAGGGAGCGCGGGTCGCGCTCATAAGCCTTGCCGTCCGCGGGATCGACGACGTCGCAAGTCAGAATCAGCGTGGGCTCTTCGAAGAACGGGTCGATGTTGGCCGTGTTCGGATCGGGCATCAGCTGCATGTCCGATGCCTCGATGCCCTTCCAGCCGGCGATCGAGGAGCCGTCGAAGGCGTGACCCGAGGTGAACTTGTCTTCATCGAAGTGAGAGACAGGCACGGAAACGTGCTGCTCCTTGCCGCGGGTGTCGGTGAAGCGGAAGTCAACGAACTTGACTTCGTTGTCCTTCACCATCTTCATCACGTCGGCGACGGTCTTGGCCATCAAGTGCTCCTAGCGAGGCGGTTCGTGGGTTCTGGGAAATAAGCTGCTCGGGGCGCGACCACGCCCGGCGCCGGCCCGAAAAAAGGCTCGCGGGAATTTAGCAGAAAGCATGCCCAAAGCTGGGCGCCACCAGGACCGTTTGCGGGGCGGCAGCCGCCCATACGCAGGAAGGTCGGCCGATCAAGCACCGCTAAGGTGCAATAACGCACCAAACGAGCCCCGCATTGCCCGCGATCAACGCACCATTTCAGGGCCGTAGATGAGACCCAGCTCGGTCAGCCCCTCCGTCAGCATCCGGTAGGCTCCGGGCACCATGGCTGGTGGCCCCTTGACGCCCAGCTCGATGTGGCGGCCATGGACGGGGTGGTCGACGCTGGGCAGGCTGAACACCTTGATGTCCGGGTGGCGCGCCTCGATCGCCAGCATCAGCGGTGTCAGCGCGGCCTCCATGGCGCCGGGCACGACCACCGAGTGCTCGACGATCCGGCCCAGCCCATGCAGTCCCGCGTAGCGGGTGTCGAGCAGTCCCTCGATCATCGGCCAGGCCATGACCGGGAAGCCCGGCACGAAGTGGACCGCGCCGCCGTTCGCCCCGGCGCAGCTGAAGCCCGGGATCTTGTTGTACGGGTTGGCGATGATCGAGGCGCCAGCGGGAAACCGCCCCATCTCGAGCCGGTGCACGTTGTCCGCCCGCTCGGGCTCGAACGCCAGGCCCTGCTCGGCCGCCACCTCGCGCATGCGCTCGACGATGAGCTCACGCGCCTGCGGGTGCAGCTCGAGCGGCACGCCGAGCGCGGCGGCGGCGCATTGCCGCGTGTGGTCGTCCGGCGTCGCGCCGATGCCACCGCAGCTGAACACCACGGCGCCGCTCGCGAAGGCATCGCGCAGATCGGCGGTGATGCGCTCCCGGTCGTCGCCCGCGTAGCGTGCCCAGGCCAGCTGCAGGCCGCGTGCGCCGAGCAACTCGACCACCTTGCCGAAGTGCTTGTCGGCACGCTTGCCGGACAGGATCTCGTCGCCGATGACGAGCAGACCGAAGCAGGGAGTCTTCATGGTGGAGGCAATGCGTCGAGGACCTCGAGCGTCGGTGCGGACTGGGGCACCAGCGCCGCTTCGCGCGCGCGCAGCGTGGCAAGCGCCGCGAGCGCGTAATGGATGAACCACAGCGCCGAGAACGCGAACACCAGCGTGTACAGCCACATCGACAGCACGATCAGGAGCGGCGCGAGCGCCAGCGCCACGGCGCCCACCGCCCACACCAGCGTCGGTGCCGCGCCAAGATAGCCGGTCAGCACGCCGATGCCCAGCAGGGGCAGGCGGTGCTCGCGCATCAGGCGGCTGCGCTCGCCGCGACTCGCATGCTCGGCCAGCGCGTCGAAGCTCATCACGCGGTAGCTCAGCCAGCCCCAGATCAGCGGCGGGATCAGCAACGCCAGCGGCGGGATCAGCCACAGCGGCACCGTGAGCAGCAGAGCACCAAGTGCGATGACGGTGGCCGCGAGCGAGGCCAGCAGCGAGCGCCACAGCGGCTCGCCGTGGCGGCGCTCGAGCGCCGGGAAGCGTCGCGCGGCGACCAGATCGACCAGCTTCGGCATCATGACCGTCGCGACGATCAGCAGCGACACCACCACCAGCACCGGCACGGCCAGCAGCACCACGATCAGCGGCGCCAGCAGGGCCCGCAGCGCCTCCAGCCCGACCGCCGACAGCCAGTCCAGCGCGCTGTCGACCAATGCCCAGCCCTCGAGCTGGGCACGCACCGCCGCCACCGCCGATTCCCAGTACAGCCAGCCGAGCAGCAACGCGAACAGGCCCCCGAGCAGCAGCGGCAGCAGTGACAGCAGGACCACGCGCGGGTGCAGGCAGTAGGCTGCCGCCCGCCCGCAGGAGCCGATCAGTTCCTTCATGACGCGAGGATACCCAAGCGCCATGGCTCTACAGTGCAGCCACGATGAAGCCATGCCACGACGACGCCACGTCCGCCCTCGGCATCGACCTGGGCGGCAGCAAGATCGAGGCACGGCTGTTCGACGCCGCTCGCCGCGAACTCTGGCGCGAGCGCATCGCGACCCCGCAGCGCGACTATGCGGCGACGCTCGCGGCCATCACGGCGCTGGTCGCCCGTGCCCGCGCGCAGGCCCCGGGCACGCCCCTGTCGATCGGCATCGGCACGCCTGGCAACCCGGGCCTGGACGGGCGCATCAAGAATGCCAACTCGACCTGCCTGAACGGCCAGGCGCTGCAGGCTGATCTCGAGGCCGCGCTGGGCCAGCCGCTCGCGCCAGAGTTCGCGGCGAGCGGCGTCGAACAGCCGTGCCTCGATCTTGCTGCCGCCCAGGTCGATGCCGAGGGCGGACGTGGCGTCGTCGTGGCATGGCTTCATCGTGGCTGCACTGTAGAGC
>DATMJX010000363.1:0-4240 GCA_035553715.1 Methylibium sp. | reverse complement strand
AACAGCGCCTCGAGCGCGTTGAACACGGCCTGGCAGCGCCCGCAGCGCACCCAGCCCTCGGACACCTTGAGCTGGTCCTGCACGACCCGGAAGACCGTGCCGCAGGCGGTGCAGCGGGTGGCGAGGCTCATGCGCGCGATGATGCCATCGGCCCGCGCGGGCTCAGCCCGCGTGCCGCGCCGTCATCAGGATCCAGCCGTCCTCGGCGTCGCTGACGGCGAGCGCGAGCCCGGTGGGCGCGTAGGCGGCCTGCAGCTCGGCGGCCTGGCGCTCCAGGATGCCCGCGAGCACCAGGTGACCGCCCGGCGCGACATGACCGGCCAGCAGCGGCGCGAGCAGTTTCAGCGGTGTCGCGAGGATGTTGGCCAGCACCACCGGATAGGCACCGGCCGGCGCGCCGGCGCGCTCGGGCAGGCCGGCGACGAGCGCGACGCCGTTGGCGGCGGCGTTGTCCTGGGTCGAGCGCACCGCGGCCGGGTCGATGTCGACCGCGAGGACCTCGGCAGCGCCGAAGCGCGCCGCGCCGATCGCGAGGATGCCCGAGCCGCAGCCGTAGTCGAGCACGCGCGCGCCGCGCAGCGCGTCGGCATGGCGCGCGATCCAGCGCAGGCACATGCGCGTGGTCGGGTGGGTGCCGGTGCCGAAGGCCAGACCGGGGTCGAGCCGGATCACCTGCTCGGCGGCCGCCGGGGCTTCGTGCCAGGTCGGCACGATCCAGAAGCTCGGCGTGATCTCGACCGGCGCGAACTGCGACTGCGTCAGCCGCACCCAGTCCTGCTCGGGCACCGCCTCGATGGCGTGCAGCGCCACGCCTTCCGCCCAGTCCTGCGCCAGCAGCACCGTCGCGGCCTCGGTCGCGGTGGCCTCGTCGGCGAACAGCGCGCGCAGCGTCGAGCGCTGCCAGCCCGGCGCCGGCGCCGGCATGTCGGGCTCGCCGAACAGCGCCTGCTCGGCCGGCGTGTCGGCGTCGGCGTCCTCGACCGAGACCGACAGCGCCTCGAGCTCCATCAGCGCGTCGGACACCGCCTCGACCGCGTCCTCCGGCGCCCGTAAAACGAGTTCGTACATGCCTTAGTCGCGCTCGATGCCGGAGCCCACCCAGCGGCCGCCGCGGATCCGGCTCCGCCGGTCCGCCAGCGGCGCCCCCCTGGGGGGGAGCGGCGCAGCCGCAACGGGGGGGTACGTCATCATCGCTTGCGCTGCGCCATCCACCCCTCGAGGTAGTGGATGCTGGTGCCGCCCTCGACGAACTTGGCGTCGACCATCAGCTCGCGGTGCAGCGGGATGTTGGTCTGGATGCCCTCGATCACCGTCTCGTTGAGCGCGGTGCACATGCGCGCCATCGCCTGCTCGCGGGTGTCGCCGTGGGTGATGATCTTGCCGATCATCGAGTCGTAGTTCGGCGGCACGAAGTAGTTCGTGTAGGCGTGCGAATCGACCCGCACGCCCGGGCCGCCCGGCGGGTGCCACATCGAGATGCGGCCCGGCGAGGGCGTGAACTTGTAGGGGTCCTCGGCGTTGATGCGGCACTCGATCGCATGACCGCGCAGCTCGATCTGGCGCTGCGTGAACGGCAGCTTCTCGCCGGCCGCCACGCGGATCTGCATCTGCACGATGTCGATGCCGGTGACCAGCTCGGTCACCGGGTGCTCGACCTGCACGCGCGTGTTCATCTCGATGAAGTAGAACTCGCCGTTCTCGTAGAGGAACTCGAAGGTGCCGGCGCCGCGGTAGCCGATCTTCTTGCAGGCGGCAGCGCAGCGATCGCCGATGCGCTCGATCAGCCGGCGCGGGATGCCCGGCGCCGGCGCCTCCTCGATGATCTTCTGGTGGCGCCGCTGCATCGAGCAGTCGCGCTCGCCCAGCCAGACCGCGTTGCGCTGGGTGTCGGCCAGCACCTGGATCTCGATGTGGCGCGGGTTCTCGAGGAACTTCTCCATGTAGACGGTCGGGTTGCCGAAGGCCGCTCCCGCCTCCGAGCGCGTCGTCTGCACCGCGTGCAGCAGCGCCGCCTCGGTGTGCACGACGCGCATGCCGCGACCGCCGCCGCCGCCGGCGGCCTTGATGATCACCGGATAGCCGATCGCGCGCGCCTGGCGCGTGATCTCCTTCGGGTCCTCGGGCAGCGAGCCCTCGGCGCCTGGCACGGTCGGCACGCCGGCCTTGACCATCGCGGCCTTGGCCGAGACCTTGTCGCCCATCATGCGGATCGACTCGGGCGTCGGGCCGATGAAGGTGAAGCCGCTTTGCTGCACGCGCTCGGCGAAGTCGGCGTTCTCCGACAGGAAGCCGTAGCCGGGGTGGATGGCCTCGGCGTCGGTCACCTCGGCGGCCGAGATGATCGCCGGCATGCTGAGGTAGCTCTGGGCCGAGGCGGCCGGGCCGATGCACACCGCCTCGTCGGCGAGCTTGACGTACTTGGCGTCGCGGTCGGCCTCGGAATAGACGACGACGGCGCGCACACCCATCTCGCGGCAGGCGCGCTGGATGCGCAGGGCGATCTCGCCTCGGTTCGCGATCAGGATCTTCTTGAACATTCAGTCAGTTCTCCGCACTTCGGCAACGCACCTTCAAGCAGCCGCCGTGGATCCGGCTCGGCCGGTCCGTCAGCGGCGCCCCCTTCGAGGGGGAGCGGCAAAGCCGCAACGGGGGTGGTCCCAACTATTCGATGATGAACAGCGGCTGGCCGTACTCGACCGCCTGGCCGTTCTCGCACAGGATCTGCTTGACGACGCCGCTCTTGTCGGCCTCGATCTCGTTCATGATCTTCATCGCCTCGATGATGCAGATCGGATCGCCTTCCTTGATCTCGCTGCCGACCTCGACGAAGGCCTTCGCCCCCGGGCTGGCCGAGCGGTAGAAGGTGCCGACCATCGGCGACTTGACGGCATGACCGGCCGCCCCGGCCGGGGCCGGGGCGGCGGCCGCAGCCGGCGCCGGGGCGGCCGCGACGGCCGCGACGGCTGCTGGCGCAGCGACTGCCGGCGCGGCGACCGGCACGATCTGCACCGGCGCGCCCTTGACGATGCGGACCTTGCCGTCGGCCTCGGTGATCTCGAGCTCGGACACGTTCGACTCGGACACCAGGTCGATCAGTGTCTTCAGCTTGCGCAAGTCCATGGTTCTCTCTCCAACGCGATGTATTTGTGGTGAAAAGCCGGGCGCGTGAGCGCCCAGGGGCGTCGCCTCAGGCGCGCGGTGCGGCGAGCCGGTCCAGCGCGTAAGCGAGCGCCGCGCGGTAGCCGGCAGCGCCCAGGCCGACGATGACGCCCTCGGCCAGATCGGAAAAATAGGAATGGTGGCGGAAGGCCTCGCGGCGGTGCACGTTCGACAGGTGCACCTCGACGAAGGGGATCGCGACCGCCGCCAGCGCGTCGCGCAGGGCGACGCTGGTGTGGGTGTAGGCGCCGGGGTTGATGATGATGAAGCCGGTGCCGTCGCTGCGGGCCGCCTGCACGCGGTCGATCAGCACGCCCTCGTGGTTGCTCTGCAGGCTCCCCAGCGTCGCGCCGGCTGCCTGCGCCTGTGCCGCCAGCGCGGCATCGATCTCGGCCAGCGTGGTGCTGCCGTAGACGGCCGGCTCGCGCGTGCCGAGCAAGTTCAGGTTGGGTCCGTGGAGGACGAGGATTTGCATCAGATGCGTCGCCGATCCGGGCAGATGGCCCGAGGAAGGCGCGACTTTACGCGCAAATCGGCCGGCGGTCGATGCGCCCCCTGCGCCGGCTCAGGCCAGCGTGCGGGCCCAGTCGACCAGTTCGTCGTAGTGGGTCTCGCCCAGTTTGCGCCGCACCAGCCGCCCGGCGGCGTCGAAGGCCACGGTGAAGGGCAGGCCGCCCTGCTCGTTGCCCAGCGTGCGCACGAGCTCGGTGCCGTCGAGTCCCGCCAGCCCGATCGGGAAGCCGACCTTGACGCGCTCGAGGAACTCGCGCACCGGGGTCGGGCCATCGATGGCCAATCCGACGACTTGCCAGCCGTTCGACTTGAAATCCCTGGAGAAGCGATCGATTTGCGGCATTTCTCGCACACAGGGGGCGCACCAGGTGGCCCAGAAGTTGACCAGCAGCGGCCGGCCGCGCAGTGCGCCGAGCGCGAGGGTGCCTCCGCCGGGGGTGTCGAAGCTCAGGCGCCAGAAGTGGTCGGTCTCGGCCGGGGGGGCCGCGTCCGGCGCGCGCCGCAGGCCGAACCAGGCGCCGCCGGCCAGTCCGGCAGCGGCGACGCCGGCAAGCAGCCAGCGGCGGCG
>DATMJX010000362.1:0-2122 GCA_035553715.1 Methylibium sp. | reverse complement strand
AGTCGCTGCCGCGCTTCTTCGCCCACAGCCAGCCGGCGAGGCCCAAGAGCGGCAGCGTCAGCGCCAGCCGCGCGCCGAACACGCGCAACTCCTGCGCGAACAGCGCGCGCTGGTAGGCCGGCTGCGCGGCCTGCAGCAGCTCGCCCTCGGCCAGGCGCTGGCGCGCCAGCGCCTGGTTGACCGTCAGCGCCTCGGCGTCGATCTGCTCGACCGCGGCCTGGGCCTCGCGCTCGGCGGCCTTCAGCACGTCGAGCGCGCGGGTGCGGGCCAGCACCTCCGGGTCCTGCGCCGCGTCGGTGGTGGCGGTGCGCGTCGCGAGCCAGTTCTCGTACTTGGCGCGCTCGGACTGGTAGGCCCCAGCGGCCGAGGTGACGGCGAGCTGCGCGCGCGCGCGGCGGTTGGACAGCTCGGCCTGGCGCTTCTCGAGCGCCGCCGCCTCGCTGCGCCCGCGCTGCAGCGCGGCCGGCTCGGCGAACTGCTCCAGGCTCACCGCGCCCTCGAGGCGCGGCAGGTCGGCCACCACCTTGCCGCCCAGGCCGATCAGGAAGCCGGCGAACACGACGCTCACCAGCCACATCACGAACGCGAACAGCTTCTCCGGGACCCGCAGGCTCTTGAACATGGGCACCTCCCTTGTTGCGGCGCATTGTGGCGCGGCGCTCCCGCACAATCGGGCGCATGAGCATCCAGACCGATGACTTCGGCACCGCCGCGCGGCGTGTCGTCAGCGCCGCGCCAGCGTCGCCGAACGAGGAGGCGATCGAGCGCGCGCTGCGCCCCAAGGCGCTGGACGACTACGTCGGCCAGGCCAAGGCGCGCGAGCAGCTCGAGATCTTCATCGGCGCGGCCAGGCAGCGCGCCGAGGCCCTGGACCATGTGCTGCTGTTCGGCCCGCCGGGGCTGGGCAAGACCACGCTGAGCCACATCATCGCCGCCGAGCTGGGCGTCAATCTGCGCCAGACCAGCGGGCCGGTGCTCGAGAAGCCCAAGGACCTGGCCGCGATCCTGACCAACCTCGAGCGCAACGACGTCCTCTTCATCGACGAGATCCACCGCCTGAGCCCGGTGGTCGAGGAGATCCTCTACCCGGCGCTGGAGGACTACCAGATCGACATCATGATCGGCGAGGGCCCGGCGGCGCGCAGCATCAAGCTCGAGCTGCAGCCCTTCACGCTGGTGGGGGCGACCACGCGCGCAGGCATGCTGACCAACCCGCTGCGCGACCGCTTCGGCATCGTCGCGCGGCTGGAGTTCTACAGCGTCGAGGAGCTCGCGAAGATCGTCACCCGCTCGGCCGGGCTGCTGAACGTGGCGGCCGACGCCGAAGGGGCCCTGGAGATCGCGCGGCGCAGCCGCGGCACGCCGCGCATCGCCAACCGGCTGCTGCGGCGCGTGCGCGACTACGCCCAGGTCAAGGGCAGCGGCCGCATCGACGCGGCCACCGCCGACAAGGCGCTGAAGATGCTCGACGTCGACCCGCTCGGCTTCGACCTGATGGACCGCAAGCTGCTCGAGGCGGTGATCCACCGCTTCGACGGCGGCCCGGTCGGCCTGG
Source organism: Methylibium sp. (assembly GCA_035553715.1). GTDB lineage: Bacteria > Pseudomonadota > Gammaproteobacteria > Burkholderiales > Burkholderiaceae_C > Methylibium. The sequence goes on along the minus strand of DATMJX010000362.1, from coordinate 567 downwards.
ACAACGTGGCCGCCGCGATCGGCGAGGAGCCCGGCACGATCGAGGACGTGATCGAGCCCTACCTGATCCAGCAGGGCTACCTGCAGCGCACCCCGCGCGGGCGCATCGCCACGCTGGCGGCGTGGCGGCACCTGGGGCTGACGCCGCCGAAGACGGCCGGCGAACTGTTCGGCGGCTGAGCGGCCGGGCCGCTGCGGCTACAGCGCGTCGAGCGGGCTGCGCACGCCGCGGCCGCCCTTCATCAGCACATGCGTGTAGATCATCGTCGTCTTCACGTCGCTGTGGCCCAGCAGCTCCTGCAGCGTGCGGATGTCGTAGCCGGCCTGCAGTAGGTGGGTGGCGAAGGAATGGCGCAGCACATGCGGCGAACAGGGCTTGTGGAGGCCGGCGCGACGTGCAGCCAGTGATACCGCCTTCTGGATCGATGCCTCGTTGACGTGGTGTCGGCGCTCGACGCCGCTGCGCGGATCGACCGACAGCACCGGCGACGGGAACACCCACTGCCAGCCCCAGGCGCGCGCCCAGGACGGCGCCTTGACGGCCAGCGCATCGGGCAGCCATACCGCG
>DATMJX010000361.1:0-4220 GCA_035553715.1 Methylibium sp. | reverse complement strand
GCGGCCGGTCGGCGACGTGCAGATCCGCTGGCTGTCGGACGCTGCGCCGCTGCCGATGGTCAAGCTCGATGCGGTCGTCGCCGGCATCAAGCCGGCGGGGCAGGACGTCGTCGTGCTGACGCTGCAGCTGCCCGAGCGAGCGCCGCTGCACTTCCGCCCGGGCCAGTTCGCCAAGCTGCGCTTCGGCAAGCTGCCCTCGCGCAGCTACTCGATGGCCAACCAGCCGGGCGAGGGCAAGCTGGTGTTCCACATCCGCGTCCTGCCCGGCGGGGTGGTCAGCCAGCACATCGCCGGCGGCCTGATGCCGGGCGACCGCGTCGAGGTGCGCGGCCCGTTCGGCGAGGCCTGCTGGCAGCATGGCACGCGCCCGGCGGCGCTGCTGCTGCTCGCGGGCGGCACCGGGCTCGCGCCGCTGCTGTCGGTGCTCGACGCCGCGCTGGCCGAGGGCATGCCGGCCGAACAGATCCACCTCTATCACGGCGTGCGCACGCCCGACGACCTGTACGCCGGCGACCTGTTGAACTGGCGCTCGCGCCAGGAAGGCTTCCGCTTCGTGCCGGTCTACAGCGAAGCGGCCGGTCCGCAGGATCGCAGCGGCTACGTGCACGAGGCCGTGGGCGAGGACTTCGCGATGCTGACCGGCGCGATGGTCCATGTCGCCGGCCCGCAGGCCATGGTCGACGCGGTGCGCCATCTCGTGACCCGGCGCGGCGTCAGTCCGTCGTGGATCAGGGCCGATGCCTTCACGGCCGCCCAGCCCGAGAAGAAGAGCCTGTGGGAGCGCGTCACCGGCTGGGGCACGACCGGTTTCGGCGGCGCGAGCGGCTTCGGCGGGCTCGAGTAGCGTCGAACCCCCGGACCCGGCGGCTGGTCTTGGTGCAGGCCGCCCGCGACCCGCACGCGTGCCCCGCCATGGGGAGTGGGGCGAGCCGCATCGGGGCGGCGTGCCGGCCGGCAGCGAGGCGGTGTGCCTCCGGGGTTCGCCGGGCGCGGGCGCTCGCGGCCCCGGCGTGAGGGGCGTGGCGGGCTGGCGCCCGGGCGGGCTGCGCAGTCCGTCACGGCCACGCGCGGCGGCACGCTGACGCACGCCACGGTGGCATGTGTCTTGCCCTCCCGCGTCGGTTGCACGACGACGAGAGGCCCTGGCTTGAACACGAATGCACTGCGCGCCGTCGGCGCCGCCCTGCTGGCCTGCGGGCCGCTGGCCCACGGCGCCGACGCCACCCCGCTCGACCAGCTCAAGGCCGACACCGACATGGTCTGGCTGATCGCCGCCGGGGCCCTGGTCTTCTTCATGCAGGCCGGCTTCGCGCTGCTGGAGTCCGGCATGAGCCGGGCCAAGAACGCGATCAACGTGATCATGAAGAACTACTGCGACATGTGCTTCGGCGCCATCGCGTTCTGGGCCCTCGGTTTCGGCCTGATGTTCGGCACCAACGCCAGCGGCTGGATCGGCCTCAGCCACTTCCTGCCGCACGGCCTGCCCGAGGCCGACTACGGCATGCTGTTCTTCCAGATGATGTTCGCCGCCACCTCGGCCACCATCGTCAGCGGCGCGATCGCCGAGCGCACCAAGTTCGTCGGCTACATCGCCGGCTCGGTGCTCATCACCGCGCTGATCTACCCGGTGTTCGGCGCCTGGGCCTGGGGGGCGCTGTACGGCGGCCAGGGCTGGCTCAAGGCGCTGGGCTTCATCGACTTCGCCGGCTCCACCGTCGTCCACTCGGTCGGCGGCTGGGCGGCGCTGGCGGCGATCCTGGTGGTCGGGCCGCGGCTCGGCCGCTTCGGGGCCGACGGCCGGGCGCGCCCGGTGCTGGGCCACAACCTCACCTCGGTGGCGCTGGGCGGCTTCATCCTCTGGCTGGGCTGGTTCGGCTTCAACGGCGGCAGCACCGCGGCGGCGAGCGTGGGCATCGGCAAGATCGTGCTCAACACCCACCTGGCCGGGGCGGCCGGCGCGATCGGGGCGCTGTGCGTGCTGCAGGCCGCCCGCCAGCCGGTGCTGATGACGGCGGCGGTGAACGGGAGCATCGCCGGTCTGGTCGGCGTGACCGCCGGCTGCCACGTGATGGAGCCGGCGTTCGCGCTGCTGACCGGCTTCATCGCCGGGGGGCTGAGCGTGATCGCCGGCTGGTGGCTGGAGTCGCGCCGCATCGATGACGTGGTCGGGGCGGTCTCGGTGCATGCCGTCGGCGGCGTCTGGGGCACGCTGGCGGCGGGCCTGTTCAAGGCCGATGCGATGTTCGATGCGCATCAGTTCGGCGTGCAGCTGCTGGGGTGTGCGGTGGCCTTCGCCTGGTCCTTCGGTGTCTCGCTGGCGATGTACGGGCTGCTGGCCCGCGCGATCGGCCTGCGGGCCAGCACGCTCGACGAGCAGCGCGGGCTCGACTTCACCGAGCACTACGAGGTCGGCTACCCCGAGTTCCAGCGTGAGGCGGTTCACCGCGGCAAGCTGTGAACGCGCGCGCTCCGATGCCCCGGACCGACCACGACCCCATCACGGCGCGGCGCGCGCTCGCGCAGGCGCTCGGCGCCTACCTGGACCGTGTGCGGCTGCGCGATGCGGTCGCGCTGTGGCGCCGGCATTTCGAGGGGCAGGGCAGCCAGTTCAGCGCGCTGCACCGCTACTGCCGCCAGGTCGCGCAGAGCTACGGCCTGGTGGGCCTCGAGGCCGAGCTGCACCTGAAGATCTTCCGTGCGCTGCAGGCCGACCCGCGCGAGCTGCCCGAGGACCCGCTGTCGCTGCCCCCCGAGGAGGGCGAGCGCACCGCGCCGGCGGCGCTCGAGCCGGCGCTGCCGGGGGGCGGGCCGGATCGCAACGCCACGAACCACGGCGCCAGGCTGCTGCAGAGCTTCTACGCGGCCATCGAGGAGCAGCTTGCGCGCGACCTGCCGCCGGGCATCACGCCGGCGCGGGTGCGGCGCACGCTGATCTGCCACGCGGCGGCGCTGCCGCGGCCGCAGCAGCATGCGGCCTCGCTGTGGTGGAGCAACCAGGTGGTGGCGCTGGGCGGCGACTGGCCGCCCGGCGGGCATGGCACCGCGCTGGTCAACGTGATCTACGTGGCGCTGGCCGAGCTGGTCGGGCCGGTGCGCGCCGACCAGTGCTTCACGCAGGCCGTCGCGCGGCTGGAGCATGGCGACGAGCCGGCGCTCGCGGAGATCCGACGCTATCTGTAGCAGGCCCTAGACTGCGCGCCATGTCGAGGACCCCGAGGCGCCGGGCCGTGGCGCCGCTCGTCGTGGTGCTGCTCGGCGGCGCCCTGGTGCTGCTGGCCGGCTGTGGCTCGGCCGGCTACCTGTCGCAGTCGGTGCGCGGTCACCTCGACGTGATGCGTGCCGCGCGCCCGGTCGAGGCCTGGCTGGCCGACGCCGCGACGCCGGCCGAGCTGCGCGAGCGGCTCGAGCTCAGCCAGCGCATGCGTGACTTCGCGGTCGCCGAGCTGGCGCTGCCGGACAACGCCAGCTACCGCCGCTACGCGGAGCTCGGCCGGCCCGCGGTGGTGTGGAACGTGGTGGCGGCGCCCGAGCTGTCGCTGACGCTGCGCACCTGGTGCTTCCCGGTGGTCGGCTGCGTCGGCTACCGGGGCTATTTCGCCCGCGCGGACGCCGAGGCCCTGGCCGCCGAGCTGCGTGCCGGCGGCGAGGAGGTGTCGGTCTACGGGGTGCCGGCCTACTCGACGCTGGGCAGGCTGCCGGGCGACTTCTTCGCCGATCCGCTGCTCAGCACCTTCATCCGCTGGCCCGAGGGCGAGCTGGCGCGGCTGATCTTCCACGAGCTCGCCCACCAGGTCGCCTACGCGGCCGACGACACCGAGTTCAACGAGAGCTATGCGACCGCCGTCGAGCGCCTGGGCGGCGCACGCTGGCTGGCCGAGCATGCCAGCCCCGCGGCGCGCGAGGCCCACGAGCGCCTCGAGGCGCGCCGGCGCGACTTCCGGGCGCTGGCCGGGGCCACGCGAGCGCGCTTGGCCGCGATCTACCAGGGGCCGGGCAGCGCCGACGACAAGCGCCGGGCCAAGGCCGAGGCCCTGGCCGCGATGCGTGCCGAGCATGCGCGGCTGAAGGCCGGACCCTGGGGCGGCCATGCCGGCTACGACGCCTGGTTCGCCAATGCCAACAATGCCAGCCTGGGCGTGCAGGCGGCCTACAACGCGCTGGTGCCGGCCTTCGAGGCGCTGTACGAGCACGAGGGCCGCGACTTCGGGCGGTTCCACGCC
>DATMJX010000360.1:0-5017 GCA_035553715.1 Methylibium sp. | reverse complement strand
GAAGGACGCTTTGCAGATTTGTGACAAGCCCGGCCCCGCCCCGGAAAGAAAAACGGGCCGCTTGCGCGGCCCGTTTCATCTTGCCTCAGGCGCTCGATCAGAACGAGTGCTTGATGCCCATGCCGAAGATCGTGGTCTTCTCGCCGGCGACCGGACCGCGGTCGGCAGCGATCGACAGGGCGGTGTTCGCGTTGTCGTCGATGTCGCTGTAGACCAGCTGGGCGTACAGGGTCGTGCGCTTCGACAGGGCGTAGTCGTTGCTCAGCACGAGATCCTTGGTTTTGCCGCTGTGGGGCAGGAGCGTGGTGACACTCGTGCCTTCCTTATCCTTGCCTTGGTAGTAGGCCACGATCAGCGTGTTCTGCGGGTTCCAGTTCCAGTTCACGCCGACGCCGAAATAGTCGGCGTCGCTGACCTTGTCACCGGCGATGTCGTCGGCCTTCGAAGCAGCGTAGAGCGCCTTGAACGTGAAGTCACCGAAGGGCACCGCCACGCCGACGCCGAAGCGCTCTGTCTCGGCATCGGTGCCGGCGCCCCCCTTGATCTGCTGATACGAACCGGACACCGTGATCGGACCAACATACGTCACACCCAGCGCGACGGTCGAGGCATCGGAGGTCTTGCCTGCCACTTCACCCAAGCCGTAGGCTGCGCGCACCGTAACCGGACCGAAGCTGTTGGTGTAGGAGAGCGCGTTGCCGTTGAAGATGCCAACGAAGTTGTTGCGCGAGGTGTCCAGCGCCGGCAGACCCGTGTTGCCCGTCGGCGCCTGCGACAGCGCGTACGGCAGCAGGGACGAGAAGGACTCGCGGTAACCGCGCGGGTCGGTGCCCAGTTCGGCGAGGAGCGCCGGGCTGTACTGGCGGCCCAGCAGCACGGTGCCGAAGTCGCCCGACAGGCCGACGTTGGCTTGACGACCGAAGAGCATCAGACCGCCGTCAAAACGCGGACCACCAGTGTCAGAGTTGAAATCGCCTTCGAGGTTGAACACGGCCTTCAGGCCGCCGCCCAGGTCTTCGCTGCCGCGGAAGCCCCAGATGCTGGGCGCGATGCCGCCGTTCTGCATGCTCGTGCGCGAATCGTTGTCCGCCGCGGTGCCCACCTTGCTCTGGTATTCGACGCCGGCGTCGACGATGCCAAAGATCGTGACGCTCTGCGCTTGTGCAAAACCGGCCAGCGCAGCGAGAGCGGCGCCTGCAATCAAAGTCTTCTTCATGAGAACTGTCTCCTCGGTGTGGATGGGATGTTCTAGCCCTGGATCCTGCTACGCAGCCAGCGCTGGGCGATCGTAGTGCAATGCGCATGCCAATCGTGCTGACGCGCACCACGGTGAGGCGCTTCCGTCGCATCAATGCAACATGGTCTGCCCTGGCGTCAGCCCGGGGCCAGACTGGCCTGCGGGAAGAGACGGCTTGTGTCGGCAGCAGCACGCTTGTCACGCCCCTTGTCCCGCATCCGGCACGAACGTCGGCACACAGTGAGCAACGGCGGTCACAGTCGAGCGTCCCCGAATGAAGCAACTGCACCACCCGTCGGACGCAAGAGGCCGCCAGGCGGGCGCCTGCTCGCTGCTCCTCGGGCCCGCGCGGCGACCGCCGGCGCACCGCCCTTCCCGCCCGCCTTGCACGCCGACTCGGCCCCCTGGCCGCCGGCCTCGCCTTGGAGAGCGCGGTCCCGGCTCAAGCAGCCGACGGGCCGCCGCGCGTCGACCGGGGCCGAGTCGGTCCGCCTGAGGATCGCTGGCGCCCCGTGCCAGGCACGGGGGCGGCGCTGTCCGACGACACCGCGGCCGAGATCGGCCATCGCTTCACGCCGGCCGTCACCCCGGCTGGGGCTGTTCCTCGACGCCAAGAAGCTCTTCCCCGACACCGACGCCCGCGACACGCTCCCGGCCCTGGGCGGCGCCCCGGTGCGCGCCACCGTCAGGCTCGACCCGCTGGGACTCCAGGCCGGCCTCGTCGTCGACTCCTGAGACGCCGGCGCGCCGGCTCCAGTCGAGGATCTCGAGCCGTCCGTCGAGGTGCTCGACCAGGGCCGTGAGGCTCTCGACCCAGTCACCATCGTTGGCGTAGACAATGCCGTCGATGCGGCGCAGCTCGGCGTGGTGGATATGGCCGCAGACCACGCCCTGCACGCCGCGGCGCTGCGCCTCGCGCACGACCGCCCGCTCGTAGTCGCCAATGAAGCTCACCGCCCGCTTGACCTTGAGCTTCAGGTACTTCGACAGGCTCCAGTAGGGCAGTCCGAACCGGGCCCGCAGCGAGTTGAGGTGCCGGTTGAGCCTGAGCGTGAGCTCGTACGCCCCGTCGCCGACATGCGCCAGCCACTTGGCGCACTGGATCACGCCGTCGAACTCGTCCCCGTGGGTGACCCACAGCCGGCGTCCATCAACGGTCGTGTGCACGCAGTCGGCGAGCACCTCGATGCCGCCGAAGTGATGGCCGACGTACCGGCGCGCAAACTCGTCGTGGTTGCCCGGCACGAACACGACGCGCGTGCCCTTGCGCGCCTTGCGCAGGAGCTTTTGCACCACGTCGTTGTGGGCCTGCGGCCAATACCAGCTGCGGCGCAGCTGCCAGCCGTCGACGATGTCGCCGACCAGGTAGAGGTGGCGGCTGTCGACGCACTTGAGGAAGTCGAGCAGCGCGGCCGCCTGGCAGCCGGGCGTGCCGAGGTGCACGTCGGAGATCCAGACGCTGCGCACGCGCAGCTGACCGCCGTCGGCCGGTTCACCGGCGCCGGTCTCGGCGGCCGGCATGATGACCGCCGGCAAGGTCGCCAACCGGGTGGCCCCCCAGGCACGGAAGGACAAGGCGCTCCATCGCATGAGCCGGCATCGTGACGGTGCCGCATGACGCGGCGGCGTCAACCGCATGACGGTCGGATGACGGCACGGCTCAGCGCGCGGCGTGTTCGAGTCCGGCGCGCCGCTCGGCGCCTTGCATCATGCGCACCCAGAAGTCGGCCGAAGACCGCGTGACGTGGCTGTTGTCGAAGTACAGCGGCTTGCCGCCGGCCTCGACGGCGCAGCGGCCCTCGCCGCACAGCGCCTCGGACGGCGAGAAGCTCAGGCTGACCCGCGCGCGCTCGCGCTCCAGCGCCGCGAAGAAGAAGTCGTAGGTCGACCGGTAGCGCTGCAACGGCACCGTCGGCTCGTCGACCGCGCGTCCGGCCGCCGCCCAGGCCAGCGCCTGCGGCACCGGGGCCGCCGCGCCCGGCAGGGGCTCCCAGACGTAGACGCGCTGCCCGCGTTCGTGCAGCGCCTCGAGGGTGCGCGAGAACTGGCGATCGAAGGCTTGCAGCGAGGCCTCGCGCGCGGGCAGCCGCGCCGACGGGCCGATCGACAGCAGCCCCTCGACGGCCTGCCGCCAGGTCGACACGAGCACCACGGTACGGACTTCGGCGTGCGCATCGAGGAAGCCGAGCACCGCGTCGTTGAAGGCGCGGCACTCGCCGCGGTCGCCGAACACGTCGAGGCCGAGCAGTGGCGGACAGCTGTGACGGAACACGAAATAGCCCGCCTCGCCCTTGGCCGCGAGCCAGCGGTCGAAGGCCGCCTGCGCGGCCCAGGCGTGCGAGTCACCATAGACGAGCCAGCGCGGCGCGCCGTCGGAGCGGCCGATGCGGCAGGGCGCCCAGGCCGGGCCTTGCGCGACACGCCCGAACTCGCATTCGCTCAGCGGTGGACTGCGGTCGTCGACATACGCGGCGAGCGCGACGACCGCCGGGTCGTAGCGCTGCGGCAGCCCGCCGGTCTGCCAGGCCAGCGCGAAGGCCGCGAGCGACAAGGCCAGTGCCGCCGCATAGCCGCGCAGCAGCGGCGCGGGCTGCGGCAGGCGCTGCCGCAGCCGCACCGGGTTCTCGACCGCGTGGTGGATCGCCGCGGCCAGCAGCAGCGAGAGCGCCAGCATCGCCGCGCGCGTCGCACCGTCGTAGGCGCTGCCGAGCCAGCGGCCGGCATAGACATGCACCGGCCAGTGCACCAGGTACAGCGCATACGAGATCCGACCGACGTAGACGAGCCCCGGCTGCGCGAGCAGGCGCGGCAGCAGCGCCGGCCCGCTGCCGGCGACGATCAGTGCCGCGGCACCGGCCACCGGCAGCAGCGCGTACAGCCCCGGGAAGGCGATGCCCTCGCGGTAGCCCAGCACCGCCGCGGCGATCAGCGCCGCGCCGCCCACGCCGAGCAGCTCGCGCAGCGCGCGCGGCGCCGGCCAGCGCGGCAGCGCGCCAGCCAGCAGCGCGCCGGCCAGCAGCTCCCAGGCGCGCGTGGGCAGCAGGTAGAAGCTCGCCTCGGGCTTGCTCGCGACGAAGCCGAGGTTCAGCGCGAACGAGGCCAGCAACACCACGCCGAGTGCCGGCCAGAACCCGCGCCGCAGCCACCGGTGCAGGCCGATCAGCAGCAGCGGGAACAGCAGGTAGAACTGCTCCTCGACCGCCAGCGACCACATGTGCAGCAGGAACACGTCGCCGGCCTGCAGGCCGAAGTAGCTGACGTGCCGCCAGTAATAGACGTTGGCGAGATAGAACTGCGAGGCGAGCGTCTGGCGCGCCAGCTCGAGCAGGTCCTGCGGCAGCAGCGTCAGCGCGCCCACGAGCAGGCTCAGCAGCAGCACAACGCACAGCGCCGGCGCGAGCCGCCGAACCCGCCCGGCGTAGAAGGCCCCGAGGCGGAACGTCCCCGCGTCGAGCTGGCGGCGCACGATCGCCGTGATCAGGTAGCCCGAGATCACGAAAAAGATGTCGACGCCCATGAAACCGGCCTTGCCGCCGGGCACCAGGTCGAAGTGGAACACCACGACCAGCAACACCGCGACGGCACGCAGGCCGTCGATGTCGGCGCGGTAGGGCAGGCGTTCGCTCACGGCCGACAGGCTCAGTGCGCTTCGTCCCAGTTCGCCCCCACGCCGACCTGGGCCAGCAGCGGCACCCTGAGTGCGGCGACACCGGCCATCAGCCGCGGCACCGCCTCGCGCGCCCAGGCGAGCTCGGCCTCGGGCACCTCGAACACCAGTTC
>DATMJX010000359.1:0-8670 GCA_035553715.1 Methylibium sp. | reverse complement strand
AGAAGACCACGATCTTCGGCATGGGCATCAAGCACTCGTTCTGATCGAGCGCCTGAGGCAAGATGAAACGGGCCGCGCAAGCGGCCCGTTTTTCTTTCCGGGGCGGGGCCGGGCTTGTCACAAATCTGCAAAGCGTCCTTCATAAACTGAAGGCATGAGTGCCCTGCCCATGGTCCCGCCGGCCATGCCCCCCCTGCTCAGCCGCGAGCAGGCGATCCTCGCGTTCAACCGCCGTGTGCTGGCCCAGGCGCTGCGCGAGGACGTGCCGTTGCTCGAGCGGCTGCGCTACATCACCATCGTCTCGTCCAACATGGACGAGTTCTTCGAGGTGCGCTTCGCCGACGTGCTCGATGCCTCGCGGCTGCCGGGCTCGGGGGTGACCCGCGCCGAGATGGCCGAGGTCGCGGCCCATGCCCACTGCGTGATCGACGAGCAGTACCTGGCCTTCAACGAGGTCGTGATGCCGGCGCTGAAGGAGCGCGGCATCGTGATCCTCAACCACGCCGAGCGCGACGAGGCCCAGCGCCGCTGGGTCGATGGCTTCTTCCAGAAGCAGGTGCGGCCGCTGCTGGTGCCGGTCGGGCTGGATCCGGCCCATCCCTTCCCGCAGGTCGCGAACAAGTCGCTGAACTTCATCGTCAAGCTCGGCGGCCGGGACGCCTTCGGGCACGACAACGCGATCGCGATCGTCAAGGTGCCACGCGTGCTGCCGCGCGTGATCCGGCTGCCGGCCGCGCTGACGCCCGGCGTGCAGGCCTTCGTGCTGCTGTCCAGCGTGATCCGCGCCCATCTGGCCGAGCTGTTCCCGGGGCGCAGCGTCGAGGCCTTCTCGCAGTTCCGCGTCACGCGCGACTCGGATCTCGACGTCGACGAGGACGACATCACCAACCTGCGCCAGGCGCTGCGTTCCTCGCTGACGACGCGTCATTTCGGGCAGGCGATCCGCCTCGAGGTGGTCAGCACCTGCCCGTCCGAGCTGACCGAGCTGCTGCTCGAGCAGTTCGACCTGCCTGCCGCGGCGCTGTACCGGGTCAACGGCCCCGTGAACCTGGTGCGGCTGAACCAGCTGATCGACCAGGCCGAGGCCGACGAACTGCGCTTCCCGCCGGCCGAGCCGGCCTGGCCGCGCGCGCTGCCCCGGCAGGGCTCGATCTTCGAGCGCCTGCGCCGGGGCGACGTGCTGCTGCACCATCCCTTCGAGAGCTTCGAGCCGGTCGTCGCCTTCCTGCGCGAGGCGGTGGACGACCCCGAGGTGCTGGCGATCAAGCAGACCATCTACCGCACCGGTGCGCAGAGCGTGCTGATGGACCTGCTGCTCGAGGCGGCGCGGCGCGGCAAGGAGGTGATGTGCGTCGTCGAGCTGAAGGCGCGCTTCGACGAGGAGGCCAACATCAACTGGGCCGAGCGCCTCGAGGCGGTCGGCGCGCAGGTGGTCTACGGCATCGTCGGACTGAAGACCCACGCCAAGCTGCTGCTGGTGACGCGCCGCGAGCCCGGCTCGCGCGGGCCGGTGCTGCGCCGCTACGCGCACCTGTCGACCGGCAACTACAACCCGAAGACCGCGCGGCTGTACACCGACGTCGGCTGCCTGACCGCCGATGCCGACCTGACCGCGGACGCCGACCTGGTGTTCCAGCAGCTCGCCAGCCTGACGCGCGGCAAGCCCCCCAAGCAGCTGCTGCTTGCGCCGAGCGGCCTGCAGCGGCAGCTGCTGACGCTGATCGAGCGCTGCGCCGGCGCGGCGCGCGGCGGCATCAGGGCCCGCATCGTCGCGAAGTTCAATGCCTTGACCGACGAGACGCTGATCGAGGCCCTGGTCGGGGCGTCGCAGGCCGGCGTCGAGATCGACCTGATCGTGCGCGGCGCCTGCATGCTGCCGGCCGGGGTGCCGGGGTTCACCGAGCGCATCCGCGTGCGCTCGATCGTCGGGCGTTTCCTCGAGCACACGCGGGTGCTCTACTTCCGCTGGGGGCCGGCGGAGGAGGACGAGGTGCTCTACCTCAGCAGCGCTGACTGGATGAGCCGCAACATGCTCCGGCGCATCGAGCTGGCCTGGCCGGTACGTGATGCGGCGCAGCGCCAGCGCGTCATCGACGAGTGCCTGGTGCCCTACCTGCACGATGCCCGTGACGCCTGGGTCCAGCAGCCCGATGGCCGCTACCAGCGCGTCGGCACCGACGGGCCGAGTGCCCAGCAGGCGCTGCTGGCGCTGCACCGTGGCTGAGGCGCGGCCGATGGACCTGATCCTGTGGCGCCATGCCGAGGCGCATGTCCTCAAGGAGGGCCAGAACGAGCTCGAGCGCGCGCTCACGCCCAAGGGCGAGCGCCAGGCTCAGCGCATGGGCGAGTGGCTGAACCAGCGGCTGGCCGCGTCGACGCGGGTGATCGCGAGCCCGGCGCTGCGCTGCCAGCAGACCGCGCGCCAGCTCGGGCGCGGCTTCAAGACCGTGGCAGCGCTCGCGCCCGATGGCACGGTCGGCGGGCTGCTGGGGGCGGCCAAGTGGCCCGACTCGAGCGAGCCCGTGCTGGTGATCGGTCACCAGCCGACGCTGGGCATCGTCGCGTCGCGGCTGATCGCCGGCGTCGAGCAGTTCTGGTCGGTGCGCAAGGGCGCGGTGTGGTGGTTGCGCTGCCGCGAGCGCGAGGGCGATTCGCAGGTCGTGCTGCAGGCGGTGCAGGGGCCCGACCTGCTGTGACACCGCCTCAGCGGGCCTGGCTGAGCGTCAGCCGCAGCGGCCCGGCGCGTTCCCAGGCACGCATCTCCTCGGCGAGCAGGTAGAGCGTGCGCGGGTGGCCCGCGGCCCAGGCGCTGTCGATCACGAGATGCGCGCCCTCGGCGTGGCGGCGCAGGCGGGCGGCGCGCTCGGCGATGTCGTTGCGGGCGTGGCACAGCAGGGCCGCGAGCCGCAGGCACAGCAGCGACCAGCGGGTCGACTCCAGCTCGAGCGCGCCACCGAGCTTGCGCAGGCTGCCGCGGTGGCCGAGCACCAGCGCGGCGATGCGCCGCTGCTGGCTCTGCGAGAAGCCCGGCGCGTCGACATGCGACAGCAGGTAGGCACTGTGGCGGTGGTGGTCGTGGTGCGAGATCGACATGCCGATCTCGTGCAGCGCCGCTTCGGCAGCGACCTTGCGCAGGTCGATGGCACGGCGCTGGCCGGCCGGTGCCGCCTCGGCCTCGAGCCGCTCGGCGAGGTCGAAGATCACGCCCTGGCGCAGTGCGCCGCGCGCCGGGCGCAGCGCGTCGATGCCGAACTGCATCGCCAGCGTGTACAGGATCGACAGCCCGCCGCCGAGCACCGCGCGGCGCTCGGGCTTCAGCCCCGCCAGCTCGAGCGCATCGGCATGGCCGGCCGCGAGGCATTGCTCGATGCACCAGCGCAGGCCCTGCGGCGTGATCGCGCCGTCGGTGATGCCGTTGGCCACGAGCACCGCCGAGACCGCGCCGACCGTGCCCGAGGCGCCGAGCGCCTCGATCCACTGGCCGGGCGCAAAGGGCTGCAACGCCTCCTCGAGCTCGGCGCCGGCGGCGATCTGCGCGGCGCGGAAGCCCTCGGCGGTGTAGCGCCCGTCGGGGAAGTGGCGCATCGACAGGCTGACGCTGCCGACCTGGAAGCTCTCGGCCACGCGCGGCGTGCGCCCCTGGCCGGCGATCATCTCGGTCGAGCGCCCGCCGATGTCGATCACCAGGCGCGGGCGCTCGCTGGGCTGCAACCGCGCGACCCCGGCGAAGATCAGGCGCGCTTCCTCGCGCCCCGAGATCACCTCGATCGGGTGGCCGAGCACGGTGCGTGCGCGGGCCAGGAAGGCATCGCGGTTGGTCGCCTCGCGCAGCGTCTGCGTCGCCACCGCGCGCACGCGCTGCACCTCGCTGCCGCGCAGGCGCAGCGCAAAGCGCGACAGGCAGGCCAGGCCGCGCAGCTGCGCCTCCTCGGTCAGGCGGCCCTCGGCGTCGAGGCCACCGCCGAGGCGCACGGTCTCCTTCAGGTAGTCGATGCGCTTGTAGCGACCGCGCGAGATCTGGCCGATTTCGAGCCGGAAGCTGTTCGAGCCCATGTCGATCGCGGCCAGGGGGGCGTCGCCACGCGGCTCGAAGGGTACGGATTGCATGGCGCGGATTGTGGCCGCAACCAGATGACGCACCCTCGGCCGGCGCGGTGGCAGGGCGCTTCCTAGAATCGGTCGCCTCGTCGCCCACCGGAGACCGCGATGCCCCTGCCGCACGATTTCGACAGCCTCACCCCGAGCCGGCCCTACACGCGGCGCGATTTCGTCGCCACCGGGGTGGGCTCGGGCTTTGCCGCCGCGGTGCTGCCGGTGTCGGCGCAGACCATCGTCACCGATGCCACCGGCCTGATCGCCGGGCGCATCCAGGTGCCGGTCGGCGACTTCAGCCTGCCGGCCTATATCGCCAAGCCGTCCGATCCCGGCCGCTGGCCGGTGGTGCTGGTGATCAGCGAGATCTTCGGCGTGCACGACCACATCGCCGACGTCGTGCGCCGCTTCGCCAAGCAGGGCTACATGGCGATCGCGCCGGAGCTGTTCGTGCGCCAGGGGGACGCGAAGGCCTACACCGACATCCCGACGCTGCTGAGCGAGGTGATCGCGAAGAAGCCCGATGCCGAGGCGCTGGCCGATCTCGACGCCTGTGTCGACTGGTGCGCGGCGACCGGCGGCGACACGGCGCGTCTGGGCGTCACGGGCTTCTGCTGGGGCGGGCGCATGAGCTGGCTGTACGCCGCGCACCAGCCCCGCGTGAGGGCGGCGGTGGCCTGGTACGGGCGCCTGGTCGGCGAGGCCACGCCCAACACGCCCAGCCACCCGGTCGACCGCGCCGGTGCACTGCTCGCGCCGGTGCTCGGCCTGTACGGCGGGCAGGACGGCGGCATTCCGCTTGACACGGTTGATAAGATGAAAATTGCCTTGGCGGCGGGCAGCGCGGCGGCGAAGCGCTCCGAATTCGTGGTCTACCCGGACGCCCCGCACGCCTTCCACGCCGACTACCGCCCCAGCTACCGCAAGGATGCTGCCGAGGACGGCTGGAAACGTTGCTTGGCGTGGTTCCACTCCCATGGCGTGAAGTAGGCTGCGGCCTGCGGAGCGCCCGACCGCTTCCCCCCGGGAAGCGGTTTTGTTTTGCTTGCGAAGCGATGACGTCATGACCCTGCTGTGGATCGTTCTGGCCACCTTCGCCGGTGGCGTGCTGTCGGTGGTGATCGCGGCGGGCCTGACGCTCGCGGTGCTCAAGCTGATCGTGCGGCACCTGGTCAGCCTGTCGGCCGGCGTGCTGCTGGGCACGGCGCTGCTGAAGCTGCTGCCCGAGGCCTTCGAGACCGGCAGTTCGCCGCAGGCGCTGTTCGCGACGCTGCTCGGCGGCCTGCTGTTCTTCTTCCTGCTCGAGAAGGTGGAGCTGTACCGCCACAGCCACCACCACGAGGGCGACCACGACCACCACCACCACCACCATGGCTTCGATGCCGAGCAGGCCGGGCGCGGCGGCTGGAGCGTGCTGGTCGGCGACAGCATCCACAACTTCTGCGACGGCGTGCTGATCGCGACGGCCTTCCTCGTCGATGTGCAGCTCGGCATCCTGACCGCGGCCGCGGTCATCGCGCACGAGATTCCGCAGGAGGTCGGCGACTACATCGTGCTGCTCAACGCCGGTTTCTCGCGCATGCGGGCGCTGCTCTACAACGCGCTGTCCGGACTGGCCGGCGTCGCCGGCGGCGTGCTCGGCTACCTGGTGATGCGCGAGTTCAACGCCGTGCTGCCCTATCTGCTGGTGGTGGCGGCGAGCAGCTTCGTCTACGTGGCGGTGGCCGACCTGATCCCGCAGCTGCAGCGCCGGCTCGCCTGGCGCGACACCGCGAGCCAGCTGCTGTGGCTCGGCGCCGGCCTGGCGCTGACGGCGCTGCTCGCCAGCCTCTCGCACGAGCATGGCCACGAGGAGCCGCCGCACAGCAGCGAGGCCGAGCACGGGCACTGAGCCCCGGACCGCGGGGCCGGCGGGGCGCGCGGCGGCGCCGGTCGCGCGGGGCAGGGCTAGCCGGAGTTGCGCAGCCCGGCCGCGACGCCGTTGATCGACAGGTGGATGCCGCGCTGCACACGCTCGTGCGCTGCGCCGGCGGACTGGCTGCGGTAGCGCCGCATCAGCTCGACCTGCAGGTGGTTCAGCGGGTCGATGTAGGGCATGCGATGGGTGATCGAGCGTGCCAGCGCGGGATTGCCGGTCAGCCGGTCCGACTCGCCGGTGATCAGCGCGAGCGCGCGCTGCGTGCGCTCCCACTCGGCCTGGATGGCTGCGAAGATGCGCTTGCCGCCGCGCTTGTCCGGCACCAGCTCGACGTAGCGGCTCGCGATCGCGAGGTCGCTCTTCGCGAGCACCATGTCGATGTTCGAGACCAGCGTGCGGAAGAAGGGCCACTGCGCGTGCATGCGCTGCAGCAGCACGAGCCGCTCGCCGTGCGTGCCCGGGTCGGCGCCGAGCCACTGCTCGACCGCCGCGCCGAAGCCGTACCAGCCGGTCAGGCCGACGCGGCACTGGCCCCAGCTGAAGCCCCAGGGGATCGCGCGCAGGTCCTCGATCGCGCGCGTCGCCTTGCGCGAGGCCGGGCGCGAGCCGATGTTGAGCTCGGCGATCTCGCGGATCGGCGTGGCGTCGAAGAAGTAGTCGGTGAAGCCCGGCGTCTCGTAGACCAGGCCGCGGTAGGCGGCCATGCTCAGCGCCGACAGCTCGGCGGCAGTGTCGAGGAAGCGCCGCGGTGCGTGGCGCTTGGGCGGCAGCAGCGTGGCCTCGAGCGTCGCAGCGACCAGGGTCTCGAGGTTGCGCCGCCCGATCTCGGGGTTGGCGTACTTGGAGGCGATCACCTCGCCCTGCTCGGTCAGGCGGATCTGGCCGTTCACCGTGCCCGGCGGCTGCGCGAGGATGGCCTCGTAGCTCGGCCCGCCGCCGCGCCCCACCGTGCCGCCGCGGCCGTGGAAGAGGCGCAGCGTCAGGCCATGATCGCGCTGCAGCGGCCCGAACAGCTCGACCAGCGCCAGCTCGGCGCGGTAGAGCTCCCAGTTGCTGGTGAAGAAACCGCCGTCCTTGTTGCTGTCGGAGTAGCCGAGCATGATGTCCTGCTCGGCGCCGCTCTTGAGCACCAGCGCCAGCACGCCCGGCAGCGCGTAGAAGTCGCGCATGATCGGGGCGGCCTGGCGCAGGTCGGCGATGGTCTCGAACAGCGGCACGACGATCAGGTCCGCGACCGCGCCGCCGCGCAGCGTGCCGCGCATCAGACCGGCCTCCTTCTGCAGCAGCAGCAGCTCGAGCAGGTCCGACACCGTCTCGGTGTGGCTGATGATCGCGTGGCGGATCGTCGGCGTGCCGTAGCGCTCGCGCAGCTCGCGGGCGGCCTCGAAGATCGCCAGCTCGCCGCGCGTGCGCTCGGTATAGGCTGCGCCGCGCACCTGCAGGTTGCGCGCATCGTTGAGCAGGTCGAGCAGCAGCGCGATCTTGCCGCCCTCGGGCAGCGCCGCGTAGTCGGACTCGATGCCGGCGCCGGCCAGCAGCTCGGCGATCACTGTTTCGTGCTGGTCCGAGCTCTGGCGCAGGTCGATCGTCGCGAGGTGGAAGCCGAACACCTGCACCGCGCGGATCAGCGGCTTGAGCCGCGTGGCCGCCAGCGCGGCGCCGAAGTGCGAGGCCAGCGAGGTCTCGACCACGCGCAAGTCGGTGAGCAGCTCGTCGGCGCTGGCATAGGGGGCCGACGGCGCGACCGCGTGGCGCAACGCCTCGGTGCCGGTCAGGGCCTGCAGCGTCGCGGCGAGGCGGGCGTACACGCCGATCAGCGCGCGCCGGTAGGGCTCGTCGAGGCGGTGCTCGTTGGTGTCTCCACTGCGCTCGGCCAGCGCCCGCAGCGCCGGGGTGACGTCCACCAGCATCGCCGACATCGACAGCTCGCCACCGAGCTCGTGCACCTCGGTCAGGTAGAAGCGCAGCGCGGTCTCGCAGTGGCGCGACACCGCGTGGCGCAGCGTGCCGGCGGAGACGTTGGGGTTGCCGTCGCGGTCGCCGCCGATCCAGTTGCCCATGCGGAAGAAGGGCGCGACCTCGTGCCCGGCCAGGTGCTGCTCGAGTTCCTCGTACAGCCGCGGGATCTGGCGCAGGAAGGTGCTCTGGTAGTAGGACAGCGCGTTGTCGATCTCGTTGACGACGCTGAGCTTGGAGGTGCGCAGCAGCCGCGTCTGCCACAGCTGGGTGACGCGGGCGCGCAGCTGCGCCTCGTTGGCGGTGCGCTCGCGCGCGGTGGCCAGCGCGTCGCGCTCGGCGATCAGCGCGGCGACGGCGCGCTCGGCGTCGAGGATGCTCTTGCGCTGCACCTCGGTCGGGTGGGCCGTCAGCACCGGCGAGATCCAGGCCTGCTGCAGCGTGGCGGCGATGTCGGCGGCGCGGTGGTCGGCGCGGTGCAGGCGGTCGAAGGCCATGGCCAGCGAGCCCTCCTGCAGGTGGCCCTCACGCTCGTGCACGGCGCGGCGGCGCACGTGGTGACGGTCTTCGGCGATGTTGGCCAGGTGGCTGAAGTAGCTGAAGGCGCGGATGACGGTCACGGTCTGGTCGGCGCTCAGGTTCTTCAGCAGGCGGTCGAGCACACGCCCGGCGCTGGCGTCGGCCTTCAGCCGGTAGGCCACGCT
>DATMJX010000358.1:0-13872 GCA_035553715.1 Methylibium sp. | reverse complement strand
TGATTTTGTGGAAATGTTCGTCGGCGTCGGCGCGGCCCGCGTGCGCGACATGTTCGAGAACGCCAAGAAGAACGCGCCCTGCATCATCTTCATCGACGAGATCGACGCCGTGGGCCGCCAGCGTGGCGCGGGCCTGGGCGGCGGCAACGACGAGCGCGAGCAGACGCTGAACCAGATGCTGGTCGAGATGGACGGTTTCGAGACCAACCTGGGTGTCATCGTGATGGCGGCGACCAACCGGCCCGACATCCTCGACCCGGCGTTGCTGCGCCCGGGCCGCTTCGACCGCCAGGTTTACGTGACCCTGCCCGACGTGCGCGGTCGCGAGCAGATCCTCAACGTGCACATGCGCAAGGTGCCGATCGGCAGCGACATCAAGGCCGACATCCTGGCGCGCGGCACGCCCGGCTTCAGCGGCGCGGACCTCGCGAACCTGGTCAACGAGGCGGCGCTGTTCGCCGCACGGCGCAACGGCCGCGTGGTCGAGATGGCCGACTTCGAGAAGGCCAAGGACAAGATCATGATGGGCCCCGAGCGCAAGTCGATGATCATGCCCGAGGAGGAGCGGCGCAACACCGCCTACCACGAGGCCGGTCACGCGCTGGTCGCCAAGCTGATGCCCAAGACCGACCCGGTGCACAAGGTCACCGTGATCCCGCGCGGCCGCGCGCTCGGCGTGACCATGCAGCTGCCCGAGGGTGACCGCTACAGCCTCGACAAGGAGCGCATGCTCAGCACCATCAGCGTGCTGTTCGGCGGGCGCATCGCCGAGGAGGTCTTCATGCACCAGATGACCACCGGCGCCAGCAACGACTTCGAGCGCGCGACCCAGATCGCCCGCGACATGGTCACGCGCTACGGCATGACCGACGAGCTCGGCCCCATGGTCTACGCGGAGAACGAGGGCGAGGTCTTCCTCGGCCGCTCGGTCACCAAGACGACCAACATGTCGGAAGAGACGATGCGCAAGGTCGACGGCGTGATCCGCCGCATCATCGACGAGCAGTACTCGATCGCCCGCAAGCTGATCGAGGATAACCAGGACAAGATGCACTCGATGGCCAAGGCGCTGCTCGACTGGGAAACCATCGACAGCGAGCAGATCGACGACATCATGGCCGGCAAGCCGCCGCGGCCGCCGAAGGACTGGACCGCGAACCCGCCGACCAGCCCGAGCGGCGGGGCCGGTGGCTCACCGAGCGTCAGCACCGACGGCGCGCCGGCGGCGGTCTGATCGGGGCGATCCACCTCTCCGGACGCGGGGCTTCGGCCCCGCTTTCGTTTGACATGCAGCACTGGCAGACCACCCGCTACCGCATCGACCTGGCCCGCCCGCAGGTGATGGGCATCGTCAACCTGACGCCCGACTCCTTCTCCGACGGTGGCCGCCACGCCGGCGTGCAGGCCGCGCTGGCGCATTGCGAGCGGCTGGTGGGCGAGGGCGCCGACCTCCTCGACATCGGCGGCGAATCGACCCGCCCCGGCGCCGAGCCGGTGCCGCTGGAGGAGGAGCTGTCCCGCGTGCTGCCCGTGCTGCGCGGCGCGCTGCAGCTCGGCGTGCCGGTCTCGCTCGACAGCTACAAGCCGGCGGTGATGCGAGCGGCGCTCGAACTCGGCGTCGACATCGTCAACGACATCAAGGCGCTGCGCGAGCCGGGCGCGCTCGACGCCGTCGCGGCGCATCCGAACTGTGGCGTCTGCCTGATGCACATGCGCGGCACCGAGCCCAAGACCATGCAGGACGGCGACCCGGGGTACGCCGACGTGGTCCGCGACGTGGCCGACTTCCTGCGCGAGCGCCGCGATGCGCTGGCCGCGCGCGGCGTCGCGGCCGAGCGCATCGTGCTCGACCCCGGCATCGGCTTCGGCAAGCGCAGCGAGCACAACGTCGCGCTGCTGGCGCGTCAGCACGAGCTGCTGGCGCTCGGCCTGCCGATCCTGGCCGGCTGGTCGCGCAAGGGCACGCTCGGGCGCATCACCGGCCGCGAGGTCGGCGACCGGCTCGTCGCCAGCGTCACCGCCGCGCTGGCCGCGGTGCAGCGCGGCGCGCGCATCGTGCGCGTGCACGATGTCGCCGCGACGGTCGACGCGCTGAAGGTGTGGGCCGCCGCCGGGCTGCCCGCGTGAACCGGACTCCTACTTCCCCACCATGAGCAGAACCTACTTCGGCACCGACGGCATCCGTGGGACCGTCGGCCAGGCGCCGATCACGCCGGACTTCGTGCTGCGCCTCGGCCATGCGGTCGGCCGCGTGCTCAAGCGCAGCGAAGCCTCGCCAACGGTGCTGATCGGCAAGGACACGCGGATCTCGGGCTACATGCTCGAGTCGGCGCTGGAGGCCGGCTTCGCGTCGGCCGGTGTCAACGTGCTGCTGACCGGTCCGCTGCCGACGCCCGGCGTCGCCTACCTGACGCGTGCGCTGCGGCTGAGCCTGGGCGTGGTGATCAGCGCCTCGCACAACCCCTTCGGCGACAACGGCATCAAGTTCTTCTCGGCGCGTGGCGAGAAGCTGCCCGACGCCTGGGAGCTCGATGTCGAGGCGGCGCTCGAGCAGCCGCCGCACTGGGCCGACTCGCGCGGCCTCGGCAAGGCGCGCCGGCTCGACGACGCGCAAGGCCGCTATGTCGAGTTCTGCAAGAGCACGGTGGCCGGCGAGCTGACGCTCAAGGGGCTGAAGCTGGTCGTCGACGGTGCGCATGGCGCGGCCTACCAGGTCGCGCCGAACGTGTTCCACGAGCTCGGCGCCGAGGTCATTTCGATCGGCTGTGCGCCGGACGGCCTGAACATCAACGACGGCGTTGGCGCGACCCACCCGGACGCGCTGACCCGCGCGGTGCGGGCCAACCACGCCGACTACGGCATCGCGCTCGACGGCGACGCCGACCGGCTGCAGATCGTCGATGCCAAGGGGCGTCTCTACAACGGCGACGAGCTGCTCTACCTGATCGCGACCGACCGGCTGGCCCAGGGCCGCGCGGTGCCCGGCGTGGTCGGCACGCTGATGACCAACCTCGCGGTCGAGCAGGCGCTGCGCGGCCGGGGTGTCGACTTCGTGCGCGCCAAGGTCGGCGATCGCTATGTGCTCGAGGAACTGCTCGCGCGCGGCTGGCAGCTCGGCGGCGAGGGCTCGGGTCACCTGATCGCGCTCGACCAGCACACCACCGGCGACGGCCTGGTCAGCGCGCTGCAGGTGCTGCAGGCGGTGGTGCGCAGCGGCCGCACGCTGGCGCAGCTGCTGGCCGACGTGACGCTGTTCCCGCAGGTGCTGATCAACGTCAAGCTGCGCCCGGGCCAGGACTGGAAGGCCAACCCGGCGCTGCCCGAGGCGCAGCACGCCGCCGAGGCCGAGCTCGGCGATCGCGGCCGGCTGCTGATCCGTCCCTCGGGGACCGAGCCGCTGGTGCGCGTGATGGTCGAGGCGCACGACGCGGCGCTCGCCCAGCGCTGCGCCGAGCGTCTGGCCGGCGTGCTGCGTCAGGCCTGAGGCGCCGTCGGCTCGGCGGGGCCGAGCAGGCGGTGCAGCGCGAGGCCGAGTGCCGCGCCCACCAGCTCGGCGGCAACGAAGCCCGGCACGCTCGCCGGCGCGATGCCGGCGAAGCTGTCGCTGAGCATCCGACCGAAGGCGGCGGCCGGGTTGGCGAACGAGGTCGAGGCGGTGAACCAGTAGGCGGCGCCGATCCAGCACGCAACCAGCGCGCCCGCGCGGCCCGGCGCGGCGCGCAGGATCACCAGCAGCAGCCCGGCGCTCGCGACCGCCTCGGCCAGCCATTGGCCGGGGCCGCTGCGCAGCTTGGCCGAGAACTGCCAGATCGCCTCGCCGAACATCGCATGAGCGAGCCAGGCGCCCAGCATCGCGCCCAGCAGCTGCACCGCGACGTAGGCCGCCGCGAGCTCCCAGCCGAGCGCGCGCCGCACTGCCATCACCAGCGTGACGGCCGGGTTGAAGTGCGCGCCGCTGAGCGGGCCGAAGACCTCGATCAGCACGAACAGCCCCCACACCGTCGCGAGCGTGTTGGCCGTCAGCGCGATCGCGACGTTGCCGCCGGCGAGCCGCTCGGCCATGATCCCCGAGCCGATCACGATCGCCAGCAGCAGCATCGTGCCCAGCCCCTCCGCGAGCAGGCGCCGCGCGGTGCTCATGAGGACGCCAGCCCGCGCGCGGTCTGCTGCAGCACCAGCCGGTCGAGCGCGGTCGCCGGCAGATTGACCAGCAGCTCCAGGCGCTGGCGGATCGCGATCATCGTGCGGTGGAAGGCCGCGAGCCGCGCGGCCTCGTCGCCCTCGGCCACCGACGGATCGGCATAACCCCAGTGCGCGGTGGCGGGCTGGCCGGGCCAGTAGGGGCAGGTCTCGCCGGCGGCGTTGTCGCAGACGGTGATCACCAAGTCCATCTTCGGCGCGTCGGGCGTGCCGAACACGTCCCAGCTCTTGCTGGCCAGGCCTGCGGTCGGGATGCCGGCTTCGCGCAGCACGCGCAGCGCCAGCGGATGAGGTTCGCCGCGCGGCTGGCTGCCGGCCGAGTGGGCGACGAAGCGCCCCCGGCCGACATGGTTCAGCAGCGCCTCGGCCAGGAGGCTGCGGGCGGCGTTGTGCGTGCACAGGAAGAGCACGTGCAAGGGTGGGTGGTTCATGGGGAGGGAGGCGAAGTTGTTGGGGTTCAGCCGTCGCAGCCGGTGTCCGCGACGGCGCAGGGCTGGCCCTGGCAGCAGTGGTCCGTCAGGTAGCCGAGCAGGGCGTTCATGCGCTCGTAGCGGGCGCGGTAGATCAGATGGCGGCCGTCACGCTCGACGTCCACCAGCCCGGCATGGCTCAGCGCCTTGAGGTGAAAGGACAGCGTCGGCGCGGCCACATCGAGCTGTTCGGCCAGACGGCCCGGCGTCAGCCCGGTCGGGCCGGCGACCACCAGCGCGCGGAAGGCACGCAGGCGCGCCGGCTGGGCGAGGGCGGTGAGGGCTGCGACGGCCTCTGTCTCTTTCATGTTTCGATGATATTGAAAACGTTGAGCGTTCAAACGCGCCGACGGGCCTGGCCCGTGCGGCGCGTCGGAACCCCGGCGCCGTCGATCACTTCTTCTTCGGCGGCATCAGCACCTTGTCGATCACGTGCACGACGCCGTTGCTCGCGTCGACGTTCGGCTGCGTGACCAGCGCGTCCTCGATGGTCACGAAGCTGCCGGCCCGCGACAGCGCGACGTTCTCGCCCTGCACGGTCTGGACGTTGCCGTTGCGCACCGACTCGGCCATCACCTTGCCGGGCACGACGTGGTAGCTGAGCACGGACTTGAGCAGTTCCTTGTCCCGACCCAGCGCCTCCAGCGTCGCCTTCGGCATCGCGTTGAAGGCGGCGTCCGAGGGAGCGAACACCGTGTACGGGCCGCCGCCGCGCAGCGTCTCGCCGAGGCCGGCCTCGGCGACGAGCCGGTTGAGCGTCGAGAGCTCCGGGCTGGCGGCCGTGGTGTCGGCGATCGTCTTGGGCGCGGGCGTGATGGCGCAGCCGGCCAGGGCCAGCATCGCGGCGGTGGTGGTCAGGATCGTCCGGGTGGTGGGGTTCATCATGGCTCCTAGGGCAGTCGAGGCCTGGGTTCAGGCAGCGACCGCATGATGGAAAGCCGATGTGACGGCGCCGTGACGTCTCGATGACGCCGCCGTCACATGTCAGGCCCGGCGCCGGGTTTCATGGCGCTGTCATAAACCGACCCTAGAGTGCCGTTGTCTTCTCCAAGTCCTGAAAGGTCTCCTGATGAACTTTTCGTCCCTCCGCAGCACCGCCGTCGCGCTGGCCCTCGCCGCCGGTGGTGTGGCTTTCGCCCAGGACGTGACCGGTGCCGGCGCGACCTTCCCCGCCCCGGTCTACGCGAAGTGGGCCGACGCCTATCACAAGGCCACCGGCGCGCGCATCAACTACCAGTCGGTCGGCTCGGGTGCCGGCATCAAGCAGATCAAGTCCAAGACGGTCGACTTCGGCGCGTCCGACATGCCGCTGAAGGACGAGGACCTCGCCAAGGACGGCCTGGTCCAGTTCCCGACTGTGATCGGCGGCGTCGTGCCGGTGGTCAACATCAAGGGCATCGCCCCGGGGCAGATCAAGCTCACCGGCGCGCTGCTCGGCGACATCTACCTCGGCAAGATCGCCAAGTGGAACGATCCGGCGCTGACCGCGCTGAACCCTGGCGTGCCATTGCCGGACGCGGCGATCGCCGTGGTCCGCCGCGCCGACGGCTCGGGCACGACTTTCGTGTTCACCAACTACCTGTCGAAGGTGAACACCGAGTGGAAGGAGAAGGTCGGTGACGGCACCGCCGTCAACTGGCCGACCGGCGCGGGCGGCAAGGGCAACGAGGGCGTCGCGGCCTTCGTGCAGCGCCTGCCGAACTCGATCGGCTACGTCGAGTACGCCTACGTCAAGCAGAACAAGATGACGTACACGCTGCTGAAGAACAAGGATGGTCAGTTCGTGGCGCCCAGCGACACCGCCTTCAAGGCGGCCGCGGCCGGTGCGGACTGGAACAAGACCTTCTACCAGATCACCACCGAGCAGCCGGGCAAGGACACCTGGCCGATCACGAACCCGACCTACATCCTGATGCACAAGGTCCAGGACAAGCCGGCGAACGCGGCCAACGCGCTGAAGTTCTTCAATTGGGTCTACCAGAACGGCGACCCGATGGCCGACGAACTCGACTACGTGCCGCTGCCGGCCGTCGTGAAGGATCTGGTGCGCAAGCAGTGGACGGACCAGATCAAGGATGCCTCGGCCAAGCCGATCGCCTTCAAGTAAATCGACAGGCCGTACGCAGGCGGGGCTGGGCGCCACGGCGCACAGCCCCCTTCGCGCGAAGGAGCCCCGCACGTGGCCGCTACACTGCCCGCTTCTCCCCTCTCCGACGACCGCAAGATGGAACGCGCGGATCCCCGAGCCCGCCCGCCGGAGCGGCGCCAGAGCCTGCCCTGGGCCGACGCCGTGTTCTCGGTGCTCACGCATGGGGCCGCCTTGCTGACGCTGGCGCTGCTGGTGGGCATCATCGTCTCGCTGGTCATCGGCGCGGCGCCGGCCATCGAGGCCTTCGGGCTGGGCTTCTTCACCACCGCCGAGTGGGACCCGGTGCAGGAGAAGTTCGGCGGCCTGGTGATGATCTACGGCACGCTGGCCACCTCGCTGATCGCGCTGGTGATCGCGGTGCCGGTGAGTTTCGGCATCGCGCTGTTCCTGACCGAGCTCTCGCCCTCGTGGCTGCGTCGCCCGCTCGGCACGGCGATCGAGCTGCTCGCGGCGGTGCCTTCGATCGTCTACGGCATGTGGGGTCTGCTGGTGTTCAGTCCGCTGCTGTCGACCTATGTCCAGCAACCGCTGCAGTCCCTGTTCGCCGGCGTGCCGCTGCTCGGCACGCTGTTCAGCGGCCCGCCGGTGGGCATCGGCCTGCTGTCGGCGGGGATCATCCTCGCGATCATGATCATCCCCTTCATCGCGGCGGTGATGCGTGACGTCTTCGAGGTCACGCCGCCGATGCTGAAGGAGTCGGCCTACGCGCTGGGCTCGACCACCTGGGAGGTGGTCTGGAAGGTCGTGCTGCCCTACACCAAGACCGGCGTGGTCGGCGGCGTCATGCTCGGGCTGGGCCGCGCGCTCGGCGAGACGATGGCGGTGACCTTCGTGATCGGCAACTTCAACCAGCTCGAGTCGCTGTCGCTGTTCGAGGCGGCCAACAGCATCACCTCGGCGCTGGCCAACGAGTTCGCCGAGGCCTCGGAGGGGCTGCACCAAGCCTCGCTGATCTACCTGGGACTGGTGCTGTTCTTCATCACCTTCGTGGTGCTGGCGCTGTCCAAGCTGCTGCTCTCGCAGCTCAAGAAGGGCGAAGGGAGAAGCTCATGAGCGCCATCCCGATGCCGGCGGCCCGGGCCGCCGCGCAGGCCGGGCGCCTGCGCATGCATGCGAAGCGCAAGCGCACCAACGCGATCGCGCTGACGCTGTCGCTGATGGCCATGGCCTTCGGCCTGGTCTGGCTGGTGTGGATCCTGTTCGAGACGGTGCGGCTCGGCGCCGGCGGGATCGCGCTGTCGGTGTTCACCGAGATGACGCCCCCGCCGCAGGCCGAGACCGGCGGACTGGCGAACGCGATCTTCGGCTCGCTGGTGATGGTGGGAATGGCCACGCTGCTGGGCACGCCGGTCGGCATCCTCGCCGGCGTCTACCTGGCCGAATACGGCCAGAAGACGCTGCTGGGCAGCGTGACGCGCTTCATCAACGACATCCTGCTGTCCGCGCCCTCGATCGTGATCGGCCTGTTCATCTACGCCGTCGTCGTGGCGCAGCTCAAGAGCTTCTCGGCCTGGGCCGGCATCCTGGCGCTGTCGCTGATCGTGATCCCGGTGGTGATCCGCACCACCGAGAACATGCTGAGCCTGATCCCGAACGCGCTGCGCGAGGCTGCCTATGCGCTGGGCACGCCGAAGTGGCGCGTGATCCTGACCGTGACGCTGAAGGCCGCGCGTGCCGGCGTGATCACTGGTGTGCTGCTGGCGCTGGCGCGCATCGCCGGCGAGACCGCGACGCTGCTGTTCACCGCGCTGTCGAACCAGTTCTGGACCAGCGACCTGAGTCAGCCGATGGCCAGCCTGCCGGTGACGATCTTCAAGTTCGCGATGAGCCCCTACGAGAACTGGCAGAAGCTGGCCTGGGCCGGCGTGTTCCTGATCACCTTCGGCGTGCTGCTGCTCAACATCCTCGCGCGCGTGCTGTTCCGCAACAAACACTGACCCGGCAAGGAGCGCCCGATGGACGCGAAAGTCGACCTCAGCGTGACCGAGAAGCCCAAGCTCTCGGTGCGCAACCTGAACTTCTTCTACGGCAGCTTCCATGCGCTGAAGAACATCAATCTCGACATCCCCGAAGGCAAGGTCACCGCCTTCATCGGGCCGTCGGGCTGCGGCAAGTCGACGCTGCTGCGCACCTTCAACCGCATGTTCGAGCTCTACCCCGAGCAGCGCGCGGAGGGCGAGATCCTGATGGACGGCGAGAACCTGCTGACCTCGAAGGAGGACATCTCGCTGATCCGCGCCCGCATCGGCATGGTGTTCCAGAAGCCCACGCCCTTCCCGATGTCGATCTACGACAACATCGCCTTCGGCGTGAAACTCTTCGAGACCCTGCCGCGCGCAGAGATGGACGAGCGCGTTGAATGGGCGCTGAAGAAGGCGGCGCTGTGGAACGAGGTCAAGGACAAGCTGCAGCAAAGCGGCTCGGGCCTGTCGGGTGGCCAGCAGCAGCGTCTGTGCATCGCGCGCGGCATCGCCATCAAGCCCGAGGTGCTGCTGCTCGACGAACCCTGCTCGGCGCTGGACCCGATCTCGACCGGCAAGATCGAGGAGCTGATCCACGAGCTCAAGACCGACTACACGGTCGTGATCGTGACCCACAACATGCAGCAGGCGGCACGCTGCTCGGACTACACGGCCTACATGTACCTGGGCGACCTGATCGAGTTCGGACCGACGTCGGAGCTGTTCATGAAGCCCAAGCGCAAGGATACGGAAGACTACATCACCGGTCGCTTTGGATGAGGGCCGCGGCTCCGACAGTCCAGTGGGCTGTTGGACGGCCTGAACGCCCCGAGCTCTGCGAGGGGCTGGGCGCGCAACTTAGGAAGCAGACATGACCGACAAGCATCTCTCGACGCAGTTCGACGCCGAACTCAGCGGCATCTCCACCCGCGTGCTCGAGATGGGCGGCATGGTCGAGGCGCAGGTCGCGCAGGCGATCTACGCACTGACCAACCTCAGCAGCGAGACCGCCGCGCAGGTGATCGCGCAGGAGGAGAAGGTCAACCAGATGGAGGTCGACATCGACCGCGATCTGTCGACCATCATCGCCCGCCGGCAGCCGACCGCGCGCGACCTGCGGCTGCTGATCGCGGTCAGCAAGACCATCGGCAACCTCGAACGCGTCGGCGACGAGGCAGCGCGCATCGCGCGCACCGTGCAGCGCCTGGTCAACACCGGCGTGTCGAGCCGGCTGCGCCTGCCAGTGGCGGACGTCGGCTTCGAGGCCAGCCTTGCGACAGCCTCGCTGCGCAAGTCGCTCGACGCCTTCGCGCGCTTGGACACCGACAAGGCCATCGAGGTCATCAAGCAGGACAACCTGATCGATCAGGAGTTCGACGGGCTGATGCGCAAGCTGATCACCTACATGATGGAAGACCCGCGCACGATCTCGTCGAGCATCGACCTGGTGTTCGTCGCCAAGGCGATCGAGCGCGTCGGCGACCATGCCAAGAACCTGGCCGAGCAGACCATCTACATCGTCAAGGGCACCGACGTGCGTCACAACACCGTCGAGGCGCTGGAGTCGATCGTCCGATGACGCGCCGCCGCAAGCAGGGAGATCTTCGATGAGCCGCGTGCTGGTGGTGGAAGACGAGGCGGCGATCGCCGAGCTGATCGGCCTGAACCTGCGGCATGCAGGCTACGAGGTCACGATCGCCGGCAGCGCCGATGCGGCACAGTCCGAGGTCGACCGCGTGCTGCCTGACCTGGTGATCCTCGACTGGATGCTGCCCGGCCAGTCGGGACTGAGCCTGGCCAAGCGCTGGCGCGCCGATGCACGCACCAAGGAGCTGCCGGTCATCATGCTGACCGCGCGTGCCGACGAGGGCGACAAGGTCGCCGGCCTCGACGCCGGTGCCGACGACTACCTGACCAAACCCTTCTCGACCCACGAGCTGATGGCGCGCATCCGCGCGGTGTTGCGCCGCAAGGCGCCCGAGGCGCTCGACAGCGTGGTCGAGCTCGGTGCACTGAAGCTCGATCCGGGCACGCGCCGCGTCACGCGCGGCGGCACCGAGGTCAAGATCGGCCCGACCGAGTTCCGGCTGCTGCACTTCCTGATGACGCACCCGGAGCGGGTGCACTCGCGCGCCCAGCTGCTCGACCGCGTCTGGGGCGACCATGTCTTCATCGAGGAGCGCACGGTCGACGTGCACGTCAAGCGCCTGCGCGAGGCGCTGTCGCCGGTCGGCTGCGCGGCGATGATCGAGACGGTGCGCGGCGCCGGCTACCGGCTCACGCAGCAGGTGGCGGCGGTGTCGGCCTGAGGCGCATGTCTTTCATGCGGCGGCGGGCATGAGCTGGCTGCTTCCCAGGCTGCTGTCGGGCTTTGTCGCGATGGCCCTCGGCGGGCTGCTCGGCTACCTCGTCGGCGCGACGCTGCGCGCGCCGATCCTCGGCGCGCTGCTCGGCGGATCGGCGACGGTCGGGCTGTTTGCGGCAATCGACACGCTGCGCGGTGCGCGGCTGGTCGACTGGCTGCGCAGCGCGCAGGACACCGACGCGCCGCGTGACGCCGGCTTCTGGGGCGAGATCGGCTACCGCGTCGAGCGCAGCCTGCGCGAGCGCGAGAGGGCGCGGGTGCTCGAGAAGCAGCGCGTCGAGCATTTCCTGCAGGCCATCGAGGCCTCGCCGAACGGCGTGCTGATCCTCGATGCGCATGAGCAGATCGAGTGGTGCAACTCGGTGGCCGCCGCGCACTTCGGGCTGGATCCGCAGCGCGACCGGCTGCAGCGCATCACCAACCTCGTGCGCGCGCCGGCCTTCGTCGCCTACCTGCAGGCCGGGGCCTACGAGGAGCCGGTGCAGTTTCCCGACCCGCGCCGCCAGGGCCTGCTGTCGGTGCTGGTGCGCGACTATGGCGAGGGCATGAAGCTCGTGCTGTCGCAGGACATCACCGAGCGCGAGCGTGCCGAGGCGATGCGGCGCGACTTCGTCGCCAACGTCTCGCACGAGATCCGCACGCCGCTGACGGTGCTGGCGGGCTTCATCGAGACGATGGCCGCGCTGCCGCTCACCGAGGTCGAGCGCAAGCGGGTGCTGACGCTGATGACCCAGCAGGCTGCGCGCATGCAGGTGCTGGTGGCTGACCTGCTGACGCTGGCGCAGCTCGAGGGCAGCCCCTGGCCTGCGGCCGACCGCTGGGTGCCGGTGGCGCGGCTGCTGCAGCAGGTCGAGGCCGACGCCCGCACGCTGTCGCAGGGGCGGCATGCGATCACCTTGCAGGGCGACGACGGCGCGCAGATCGCCGGTGCCGAGCCGGAGCTGCTCAGCGCGATGGGCAACCTGGTCAGCAACGCGGTGCGCTACACCCCCGAGGGCGGGTCCATCGACATCGGCTGGCGGGTGCTGGCCGACGGCTCGGGCGAGTTCGCGGTGCGTGACAGCGGGCCGGGCATCGAGCGCGAGCACCTGCCACGGCTCACCGAGCGCTTCTACCGCGTCGATGGCAGCCGCTCGCGCGAGACCGGGGGCACCGGCCTGGGCCTGTCGATCGTCAAGCATGTGGTGCAGCGCCACGGCGGCGAGCTCGACATCCAGAGCGAGGTGGGCAAGGGCTCGACCTTCCGGATCGTGTTCCCGGCGGCGCGCCTGCGCCTGCCCGAGCGCGGTGCGGCGCTGAGTGCTTCGCCGGCGGCCGTGGTGCGCTGAGGGGGGCGAGGCTCCCTAGTGTGCCGCCCCGGTGCCCGGCAGCGCGGCACCGGGATCGACCTCAGGGCGGGGTGCCTTGGCGACGGTAGATCGCGGTCTGCTCGGTGCGCTCGGTCGGCCGTCGCTCGCGTGCGACCAGGGTCCAGCCGGGGCGCGCGAGGCTCGCATCGCTGGCGCGTGTGCGCACGGTCGTGAGCAGGTGATCGCAGCCGGGCGGGGCACTGTCGCGGCCGCTGACGACGACGCGCCAGCTGCCATGCACCTCGAGCGCGGCCAGTTCGGCGCGCGTGAGCCCGCGTGCCGCGACGCAAGCCTGTGCCGGCACATGCACCGCGATGCGTTCGACCAGCGGGCGCAGGCTGCGCGCGTAATCGAGCACCGGCAGCAGCAGCGTCATCGCCAGCAGCCACCACAGCGTCACCCCGCCGGCGGGCAGCACGAGGCTCTTCCACAGCGGATGGCGGTGGCGGCCGCTGCGCCAGCGCACCAGCCCGAGCCAGGCGATCGTGCCGGCGCTCGCCGCCGCGAGCGCGAGCACCGAGAAGCCGCCGGGATAGCCGGGCGCGAGCTTGATCACATTGGCCGCCGGCTTGGCCGGCACGCCGAGCTGCAGCGAGGCGTAGAGCACCCAGACGCCGATCGTGCCCAGCGTGAAAAAGCCGACCGAGAACCAGTCCACCGCCGCCGCGACGCTGCGCTGCAGCGTCGGCAGGGCGAAGGCCGCCAGCACCGCCAGCGGCGGCAGCGCGAGCAGCAGCGCGCGGTCGGAGGCCTGCAGTGCCGCGCAGGCGATGACGGCGACCAGCGCCGCCGTGCCCGGCACCGCGATGTGGCGGTACATCCAGTGCTGGCGCCAGCGCCACAGCGTCCAGGCGGCCAGCGCCCAGGCCGGCCAGGTGAACCAGCCGAGCAGCTGCAGCAGCTGGCCCAGGTCGGAGGGCAGGCTGGCCCGCCAACGCCAGATCCCCAGCGCGGCCCCGATGCCGGCGGCCAGCAGTGCCGCCGCAGCCAGCCAGGGCAGGAAGGCGCGCGCAGCCGGGTAGCTCGAGCGCAGGCAGATCAGCATGCCGGCCAGCGCGAGGCCGAGACCGATCGCGGGGGCCCCGCTGGCGGCGAGCATCGGCAGTGCCGTCAGCACCGCCACGCGTGGCTGCCAGCCGCGCGAGACGCTGGCGGCCATCGCATAGACGAACAGAGCCATCGCGAACAGCTGCGCGAGCTCGGGCGTGGTCTCGTGGCCGAGCTGCAGCAGCCCGAGCGAGGCGAGCAGCGCGAGCAGCGCGCCGTCGGCGATCGCACGGGCGTAGTCGACCGGGCTGGCCTCGCCACCGAAGGCGAAGGGCAGCGGCTGGGCCGCATCGGTGCGCGCCAGGTGGTAGCAGCCGTACCAGGTGAAGAC
>DATMJX010000357.1:0-2782 GCA_035553715.1 Methylibium sp. | reverse complement strand
GGTCTGCACCGGGCCCTGGGGTTCAGCGAGGTCGGTGTCATGCGCGCAGCCGGCTGGAAACTCGGACGCTGGCTCGACGTCGTGATCCTTCAACGCCGCCTCGGCGCCGGCGAACACAGCCCCCCCGAATGATGATCAAGTCCAAGACCGCGGCGACCTGGCTCGCCCTTCTCGGCGGCAGCCTCGGCCTGCACCGCCTCTACCTCCACGGCCTGCGCGACGGCCTCGGTTGGCTGCACCTGCTGCCGACCTCGCTGGGCGTCTACGGCGTGCTGCGCATGCTCGAACTCGGCCAGGACGATCGCGTCGCCTGGGCACTGATCCCGCTGCTCGGGCTGGTGCTGGCCGGCAGCATGCTGTGCGCGATCGTCTACGGCCTGACCCCCGACGAGCGCTGGGATGCGCGCCACAACGGCGGCCACGCCTCGCCGCGCAGCGGCTGGCTTGCCGTTCTCGGCGTGATCGTCGCGCTGATGGTCGGCGCGACGGTGCTGATGGCGACGATCGCCTTCGCGAGCCAGCGCTTCTTCGAATCCCAGGTAGAGGCCGCGCGCGCGATCAGCCAGTAGCCGCGGCAAACAGCGCCGCATGCTCGGCGCGCAGCAGGTTCTTCTGTACCTTGCCCATCGCATTGCGCGGCAGCTCGGCGGCGACGAACACCGCCTTCGGCACCTTGAAGCCGGCGATGCGTTGCTTCAACTGCCCGATCAGCGCCGGGCCGTCGGGAGCCGCACCGGGCTCGGGCACGACCACCGCGACCACCGCCTCGCCGAAGTCCGGGTGGGGCACGCCGACCACGGCCGACTCGGCCACGCCGTCCATCTCGTTCAGATAGCCCTCGATCTCAGCCGGGTAGACGTTGTAGCCGCCGCTGATGATCAGGTCCTTGCTGCGCCCGACGATCGTGACGTAGCCGTCGACGTCGAGGCGGCCGACGTCGCCGGTGCGGAACCAGCCGTCGGCGGTGAACTCCTCGGCCGTCCTCTCCGGCATGCGCCAGTAGCCGGAGAACACGTTCGGACCGCGGACCTCGATGTTGCCGATCTCGCCGGTCGGCACGGGCCGATCGTCCTCGCCGGCGACCCGCAACTGCACGCCGGGCAGCGGCTTGCCGACCGTGCCGCCGCGGCGCTCGCCGTCGCCCGGCTTGACCGGGTTGGAGCTCAGCATGATGGTCTCGCTCATGCCGTAGCGCTCGACGATGGTGTGGCCGGTGCGCGACCGCCACTCGCGGAAGGTCTCGATCAGCAGCGGCGCCGAGCCGGCCAGGAACAGCCGCATGTGGTGGCAGGCCTCGCGCGTCAGCCCCGGCTCCTGCAGCAGCCGCACGTACAGCGTCGGCACGCCCATGAAGACGGTGGCGCGCGGCAGCCGCTCGATCACGGCCCTGGGCTCGAACTTCGCGAGCCACAGCATCGGGCTGCCGTTGAGCAGCGCCCCGTGCGAAGCGACGAACAGCCCGTGCACGTGGAAGATCGGCAGCGCGTGGATCAGCACGTCGTCGCCACGCCAGTCCCAATACCCGCGCAGCGTCCGGGCGTTGGACAGCAGATTGCCATGGCTCAGCATCGCGCCCTTGCTGCGCCCGGTGGTGCCGGAGGTGTAGAGGATCGCGGCCAGGTCGTCGGCCCCCCGCGGCACGACCTCGTGCCGGTCGCTGTGCTGGGCGGCACGCTCGAGCAGCGAGCCGCGGCAGTCGTCGTCGAGCGTGAAGACGTTGCGCACGCCGCGCTGGAAGGCGAGCTGGCTGACCCAGGGGAAGTTGCGGCTCGCACACACCACGACGCCGGGCTCGGCGTTCTCGATGAAGTAGGCGAGCTCGCCCTGCTGGTAGCCATGGTTCAGCGGCAGGTAGACGAAGCCGGCGCGCAGCGTCGCGAGGTAGAGGATCAGCGCCTCGACGGACTTGTCGGTGTGCGCCGCCACGCGCGTGCCCACCGGCAGCTCGAGCGAGCCCAGCAGGTTGGCGATCATCGCGCTGGCACGCTCGAGGTCGCGCCAGCTGTAGCGCAGGCCCGTGTCGGTCTCGATCGCGAGCGCGTCCAGGTCGACCGGGAAGCCGGCGCGCAGCGCGGCGTAGAGGTTGGCGTCGTGTGGCATGGCGTCAGGTCGATTCGGCGGCGAGGCCCTGGAAGGCGGCAAAGTCGAAGTGTGCCGCGCGCCCGCCGCCCGTTCGCACGCGACTCGGCATGCGCCACCTCGTTGCCGCGCCCTCCTGTGCCGCGCAAGTCGCGTTACGGCATGAGCTCGCGCGGGCCGGACCGCTCAGCCGTGCAGCCCGTCCCACAGCAGTTTGGCCCCGGTCAGCAGCATGCCCAGGTGCACCAGCCGGTAGAACAGCGCCGGGTCCATGCGGCGCGCCCAGCGCACCCCCAGCCACACCCCCAACGGGGCCAGCGGCATCAGCAGCGCCGCGGTTGCCAGATTGCGCGCATCGATCAGCCCCAGCCAGGCATAGGGCAGCCACTTGCTCGTGTTGACCGCCGCGAAGAACACCGCCATCGTCGCGGTGAAGCGGATCGGCGCGAGCTTCAGCGGCAGCACATAGGCCATCACCGGCGGGCCGCCGGCATGGGCGACGAAGCTGGTGAAGCCCGCGGCCACGCCCAGCAGCGCGCCGGCCCAGCGCGGCGGCGGCGGCGCGTCGGGGCGCGGCGGGAAGAACAGGCGCTGCGCGAGGAAGAGCAAGGTCAGCGCGCCCACCACGCCCGCGACCGCCGCCGGCGCCAGCAGCCCGAAGCTGGCCGTGCCGACCACGGTGCCGATCAAGCCGGCCGGCAGC
>DATMJX010000356.1:0-3435 GCA_035553715.1 Methylibium sp. | reverse complement strand
TCACAGGCGTTCTCCTCGGGGGCGGACGGGGCGGGCCTCTGTCGGCGCAGCCCGGACGATGGCAGATTCTGGAACACCTTGCACGGCCAAATATGTTCATGGGAGGGCTTACACGGACTGTGGGACACCGATACTCGCGCGCCAGAATCGGCACGGAATGACCCGTACCGCCGGAGACAACATGAGCAACCTGTCGTTGCGCGAGGCGCAGCAGCACGCGCAGGCCCATGCGCGGCGCATCCTGGACGCGGTGCGCCTGGGGGCCAGCCGGGCACCGGCCGACGAAGTCATGGCCAGCTCCTGGCAGCGCTGCCTGAACGAGCACCAGCTGCACCCGGACCACTCGCCGCGCCCCTCGGTGGTCTCGCCCGCCGAGCTGGCCGAGCGCCAGGGCCGCGTGGCCGACGTGCTCGACTGCGCGCGCCACGAGATGAGCACGCTCTACCAGCAGCTCGGCGACGCGGAGTCGGCCGTGGTGCTGACCGACACCGACGGCGTGATCCTGCACATGGTGTCCTCCTCGGCCTTCGCGGCCGAGGTGAACGCGCTGGGCTTCCAGGTCGGCGCGGTCTGGAGCGAGGCCGAGGCCGGCACCAACGGCATGGGCACCTGCCTGGTCGCGGCCACCCCGGTGGCGGTGAAGCGCGAGGACCATTTCTTCACCGAGCTGACCTCGCTGACCTGCTCGGCGGTGCCGGTGTTCGATCCGCAGGGGCAGATGACCGCGGTGCTCGACGTCACCAGCCACTCGAGCCTGCAGCAGCAGCACTCGCTGGTGCTGCTGGGCATGACCGCGCAGATGATCGAGAACCGCCTGCTCGAGCAGCGCTTCCCCGAGGCCCACCTGCTGCATTTCCACAGCCGCCCGGAGTTCGTCTACACGCTGCACGAGGGCAAGCTGGCGCTCGACGGCAACGGCCGCATCCTGGCCGGCAACCGCAGCGCGCTGTTCCAGCTCGGGCTGCGCTCGGTCGCCGAGCTGCGCAGCAAGCGCCTCGACGAGCTGTTCCAGTCCTCGCTGGCCGATCTCGAGCAGCGCTGCCTGCGCAGCGCCCACCACCCGGTGGTCAGCTACGGCGTGCCGGGCTCGAGCCGCTTCTTCGTCGTCGCGCGGCCGCCGGCCGGCGAGCTCGAGCTCGCCGGCGTGCCGATCGTCATGCCCGCGCGGCCTCAGCCGCCGCGCGCCGAGGCGCGCCGCGAGCCGCCCGCGCTGCCGCGCAGCACGCCGGCCCCGTCCTTCGGCGACGAGCGCCTCGTGCGCCAGCTCGAGGCCGCCGCACGGGCCATCGCGCGCGACATCCCGGTGCTGCTGCACGGCGAGACTGGCAGCGGCAAGGAGGTGTTCGCGCGCGCGCTGCATGCCGCCAGCCCGAAGGCCGGCGGCGCGCTGGTCGCGATCAACTGCGCCAGCCTGCCCGAGACGCTGATCGAGGCCGAGCTGTTCGGCTACCGCGCCGGCGCCTTCACCGGCGCGCAGCGCAGCGGGCGGCGCGGCAAGATCGTCGAGGCCGACCGCGGCACGCTCTTCCTCGACGAGATCGGCGACATGCCGCTGGCGCTGCAGGCGCGGCTGCTGCGCGTGCTCGACGAGCGCAAGGTCACGCCGCTGGGCGCCGAGGAGACGGTGGAGGTCGACTTCCAGCTCGTCAGCGCCAGCCACCACCCGCTGGAGCAGCTGGTCGCCGAGGGCCGCTTCCGCCAGGACCTGTACTACCGCCTCGCCGGCTTCGAGGTCACGCTGCCGGCGCTGCGCGAGCGCAGCGACCGCCGCGCGCTGATCGCCGAGCTGCTGGCGCAGGAAGGCGGCGACGCGACCCGGCTCGCCCCCGACGCGCTGGCGCTGCTGGAGCAGCACCCCTGGCCCGGCAACGTGCGCCAGCTCAAGCATGTGCTGCGCACCGCGTTTGCGCTGGCCGGCGAGGACGGGCGCATCGGCGTCGAGCAGCTCGTCTCGCTGCAGCGGCGCACGCTCCCCGCGACGCCGGCCCCGGCTTGCGGCGAGGCCGTGACGGCCGCCGCGCCGAGCGCCGACAATGAACCGGCGGTGCTGCCGCCGCTGAACCCGATCCAGGCCAAGGAGCGCGAGGTGCTGCTGCAGCTGCTGGAGCAGCACCGCTGGAACGTGAGCAATGTCGCGAAGGCGCTCGATGTCAGCCGAAACACCCTCTACCGCAAGCTCCACCGGCTCCACATCGCCCTCTCCCACCCTGTCGGTCAGGCCGCCCGGAGCCACTGAGGCGCAGCGCTGGGCCGCCGCGCTCGGCGACGATCATGCGCCGGCCCAGCAGGACCCGCCGCGCTCGCGCTTCGCCTGGTGCGTGAGCGGCTCGGGGCACTACCTCGAGGAATCGATGGCGCTGGCGGCGCGGCTGCCGCAGGTCGACCTGTTCCTGTCGGCCGCGGCCGACGAGGTGCTGCCGCTGTACGGGCTGCGCATCGAGGCCTTGAAGGAGCGCTTCCGCGTCTTCCGCGACAAGAGCGCGAGCGCGGTGCCGGTCGGGCGGCTCTACCTGGAGGCCTATCACACGGTGGTGATCGCGCCGGCGACCAGCAACACGGTCGCGAAGTGCGCGCTCGGCATCTCCGACACGCTGCCGACCAACATGTTCGCGCAGGCCGGCAAGCTCGGCGTGCCCAGCCTGGTGTTCGCCTGCGACACCGAGCCGGTCGTGATCACCAAGGGCCCGCGCACGACGCAGGACGAGTGGTTCACGCTGCGGCCGCGCAACATCGATCTCGCGCAGGTCGAGCGGCTGCGCGAGATCGACCACTGCGCGGTGTTGCGCTCGCCCGAGGAGCTCGAAGCGGCGCTGGCCGCGCGGCTCGCCGCGCTGAAGCTGTCCTGGCTCTGAGGCGGCGGTGGAGCATTACCTCTTCCTGACCGGCAAGCTAGCCCAGCCCGGGCTCGAGCGCGTGCTCGCGAGCCTCGAGCCGGCCGGCTTCAGCTGGGCGACGCGCGAGATCGGCCTGCAGGTCGCCGCGCTGATGACGGCCGAGATGGTGCAGCGCCGCGTCAGCGCCGCGAGCCTGACCGAGGGCGGTGCACGCCGGCCCGACCGCATCTACGTGCCGGGCCGCTGCCGCGGCGACGTGGCGGCGCTGGCCGCGCACTTCGGCATCCCGGTCGAGCGCGGCCCGGAGGAGATGAAGGACCTGCCGCGCTTCTTCAACCGCGCGGCCCGCGCCATCGAGCTCGACGAGTACGAGGT
Organism: Methylibium sp.; assembly: GCA_035553715.1. Taxonomy (GTDB): domain Bacteria; phylum Pseudomonadota; class Gammaproteobacteria; order Burkholderiales; family Burkholderiaceae_C; genus Methylibium. Next base: position 226 of record DATMJX010000356.1, on the reverse strand, counting down.
CGCGATCTTCGCGGAGATCGTCGACGCGCCGCGCCTCGGCGTCGACGAGATCGTCGCGCGCGCCGCGCGGCTGAGGGCCGACGGCGCCGACGTGATCGACCTCGGCGGCCTGCCAGCGACGCCCTTCCCGCACCTCGAAGACAGCGTGCGCGCGCTCAAGGCCGCCGGCCACGCGGTCAGCGTCGATTCGATGAACCCCGAGGAGCTGCTGCGCGGCGGCCTTGAG
>DATMJX010000355.1:0-8034 GCA_035553715.1 Methylibium sp. | reverse complement strand
TGAAGACCGAGGTCGAGGCCCTGCGCGGCGAGATCGCGACGCTGATGCAGGCCGCGGTGCAGGCCGGCAGCGAGGCGGCGGACGAGGGCGCCGAGCAAGTCGTGATCGCCGGCGAGCGCAACCTGCTCGCCGTGCAGGACTTCTCCAACGACATGGGCAGCCTGCGCAAGCTGTTCGACCTGTTCGAGCAGAAGACCCAGCTGATGCGCCTGCTCGACGTCAGCAGCCGCGCCGAGGGCGTGCGCATCTACATCGGCGGCGAGAGCCAGGTCGTGCCCTACGAGGAGCTGTCGGTCGTCACCGCACCCTACGAGGTGGCCGGGCAGGTGGTTGGCACGCTCGGCGTGATCGGGCCGACGCGCATGCCCTACGAACGCATGATCCAGATCGTCGACATCACCGCCCGGCTGGTCGGGCACGCGCTGTCGGTCAAGTAGCGTGTACCGCGCGGCGGTTCAGCGGGCGAGCGGCAGCGCGGTCTTGTAGCGCACCTGCTTGAGCGCGAAGCTGGAGCGGATCTTCTCGATCTCCTTCATCGGCGAGAGCTGCTCGAGGATGAAGCGCTCGAGCGCCGCCATGTCGGGCACGGCCACGCGGATCAGGTAGTCCGCGTCGCCGGTCATCAGGTAGCACTCCATCACCTCCTCGCGCGCGCAGATGCGCGCCTCGAAGGACTCGAGCGAGGGGCGGGTCTGCTGCCGCAGGCTGATCGAGATGAAGACGTTCAGGTGCAGGCCGAGCTGCTGGGCGTCGAGCAGGGCGACGTACTGGCGGATCAGGCCGCTGGCCTGCATGGCCTTGACCCGCGCCAGGCAGGGCGAGGGCGAGAGGTGGACGCGGCGCGCCAGCTCGACGTTGGGCAGGCTGGCGTCGGCCTGCAGCTCGCGCAGGATCTTCAGGTCGGTGGCGTCGAGTTCCATGCAATGCTGTTTCCGGGCTATGTGGCGGCATATTCTGCCGCCGGAGGGTCGGATCGTCGGCGTTTTCAGCCACACATGCCACGGCGCTGCCCCTACAGTGGACGCACAGGAGACCCCCATGAGCGACACATCGATCCATCGTTACCTGACCACCCCCCTCCCGGCGGACAGCGATCCGCAGGAGTCGGCCGAATGGCGCGGCGCGCTGCTGTCGCTGCTGCAGGCCGGTGGCCCGCAGCGGGTCCAGGAGATCATGGACATGCTGGCGGTGATGGCGCGCGACCCGGCGATCGGCTGGCAGCCGGCGCGCGGTACGCCCTATGTCAACACCATTGCGGTCGCGCAGCAGCCGGCCTTCCCCGGCGACCTCGCGATCGAGGAGCGCATCGCCTCGCTGATGCGCTGGAACGCGCTGGCGATGGTGGTGCGCGCGAACAAGGCCTATGGCGAGCTCGGTGGCCACATCGCCAGCTATGCCAGCGCGGCCGACCTGTTCGAGGTCGGCTACAACCACTTCTTTCGCGCCGGCAGCGACACGGCCGGCGGTGACCTGGTGTTCTTCCAGGCGCACTCGGCACCGGGCGTGTATGCGCGCGCCTTCCTCGAAGGCCGCCTGAGCGAGACCGACCTGGCGCATTACCGCCAGGAGATCACCGCCGCGCGCGACGGCGGGCAGGGCCTGTGCAGCTACCCGCACCCCTGGCTGATGCCCGACTTCTGGCAGTTCCCGACCGGCTCGATGGGGATCGGCCCGATCAGCTCGATCTACCAGGCGCGCTTCATGCGCTACCTGCAGCACCGTGGCCTCGCCGCCACCGCCGGCCGCAAGGTCTGGGGCGTGTTCGGCGACGGCGAGATGGACGAGCCCGAGAGCATGAGCGCGCTGACCCTGGCCGCGCGCGAGAAGCTCGACAACCTGATCTGGGTGGTCAACTGCAACCTGCAGCGCCTCGACGGCCCGGTGCGCGGCAACGGCCGCATCATCGACGAGCTCGAGGCGCTGTTCTCGGGTGCCGGCTGGCGCGTCATCAAGCTGGTCTGGGGCTCGGACTGGGACGGCCTGTTCGCGCGCGACACCGACGGTGCGCTGGCGCGCGCCTTCGCGAACACCGTGGACGGCCAGTTCCAGACCTTCGCGGCCAAGGACGGGCGCTACAACCGCGACCACTTCTTCGGCCAGAACCCGCAGCTCGCCGCCTTGGCGCAGGGGCTGACCGACGAGCAGATCGACCGCCTCAAGCGTGGCGGCCACGACATCGTGAAGATCCACGCCGCCTACCATGCGGCGCTGCACACCAGCGGCCAGCCGGTGGTGATCCTGGCCCAGACCAAGAAGGGCTATGGCATGGGTGAGGCTGGGCAGGGTCGCATGACGACCCACCAGCAGAAGAAGCTCGAGCGCGAGGACCTGATCTCCTTCCGCAACCGCTTCGATCTGCCGCTGAGCGACGAGCAGGCGGCCTCGCTGGCCTTCTACAAGCCGGCCGATGACAGCCCCGAGATGCGCTACCTGCAAGCCAAGCGCGCCGCGCTGGGCGGCAGCCTGCCGGCGCGCCGCAGCCAGGCCGCGGCCGTGCCGGTGCCGGCGCTGAGCGGCTACGGCGGCTTCGCGACCCAGGCCGCGGGCAAGGAGATGAGCACGACGATGGCCTTCGTGCGCATGCTGACCAACCTGCTGAAGGATTCGGCGCTCGGCCCGCGCATCGTGCCCATCGTCGCCGACGAGGCGCGCACCTTCGGCATGGCCAACCTGTTCAAGCAGGTCGGCATCTACTCCTTCAATGGCCAGAGCTACGAGCCCGAGGACATCGGCTCGCTGATGAGCTACCGTGAGGCCACCGACGGGCAGATCCTCGAGGAAGGCATCAGCGAGGCCGGCGCGGTCAGCAGCTGGACGGCCGCGGCCACCAGCTACTCGGTGCACGGCCAGGCGATGCTGCCCTTCTACATCTACTACTCGATGTTCGGCTTCCAGCGCATCGGCGACCTGATCTGGGCCGCGGCCGACCAGCGCTCGCGCGGCTTCCTGCTCGGCGCCACCGCCGGCCGCACGACGCTGGGCGGCGAGGGGCTGCAGCACCAGGACGGCTCGAGCCTGCTGCAGGCCTCCACCGTGCCGAACTGCCGCGCCTACGACCCCTGTTTCGCGGGCGAGTTCGCGGTGATCCTCGACCACGGCATGCGCCAGATGCTCGAGCGCCAGGAGGACGTCTTCTACTACGTCACCCTGATGAACGAGAACTACGCCCAGCCCAGCCTGCCCGAAGGGGCGGCGGAGGGCGTGATCAAGGGCCTGTACCGCTACGCCGAGCAGCGCGCCGCGAAGGCACGCGGCACGGTGCGCCTGGTCGGCTCGGGCACGATCCTGCGCGAGGTGATCGCCGCGGCCGAGCTGCTGGCCAGCGACTGGCAGGTCGATGCCGAGATCTGGAGCGCGACGAGCTTCAGCGAGCTGGCCCGCGACGCCCGCGAGGTCGAGCGCCACAACCGCCTGCATCCGGCCGAGGCGCCGCGCACGAGCCATGTGCGCCAGTGTCTGCCGGGTGACACGCCGGTGGTGGCGGCGACCGACTACGTGCGCACCTGGCCGGAGCTGATCGCCTCGCACATTGACGCGCCCTTCACCGCGCTGGGCACCGACGGCTTCGGACGCAGCGACACGCGCGCCGCACTGCGCAGCTTCTTCGAGGTCGACCGCCACCACATCGTGCTGGCCGCGCTGACCTCGCTGGTGCGGCAGGGCCGGCTCGACGCGGCGGTCTGCGTCGAGGCGATGGCGCGCTACGGCCTGTCGGGCGAGCAGCCGGCACCGTGGACCTGCTGAGCCGCACCCGCAGCGCCTGAAAGACCCGCCCCGGCCAGCCGCTTGCGCGGCGGCCGGGGCGACTGCTTTTGAAGGCCGCTACCGGCGGCGTGGCCGCCCCGGAGCGGGCCAGCAGGCAAAATGCGGCGACTCCCGTGGGCCGGAAGCTTAAGCCCGGTATAAGCGCTCGGCTCATAACCGAAGGACAGTGGGTTCGAATCCCACCCGGCCTACCAACCGCGGCCGTCGCCGCAACGGCGCCGACGCAGGCGCCGTCCGGCTGCCGCGCGACTCAGGCCAGCGCCTGGTCGATCAGTTCCACCCAGTGCTTGACCGGCAGGTCGGTGCCCGACTGCAGGTGCAGGATGCAGCCGATGTTGGCCGAGACGATCACCTCGGGCTCGGGGGCCGTCAGGTTCTTCAGCTTGCGGTCGCGCAGCGCGGTGGCGATGCCAGGGTTCAGCACGCTGTAGGCGCCGGCCGAGCCGCAGCACAGGTGGGCCTCGGCGGCCGGCGGCTTCACCGTGAAGCCGAGGTCGGCCAGCGCCGCCTCGACGCCGCCGCGCAGGCGCTGCGCATGCTGCAGCGTGCAGGGCGTATGGACCGCCACCTTGCGCGCGCCCGCGGGCAGAGCGGCGCGCAATGCGGGCACGATCTCGTGCAGCAGTTCGCTGAGGTCGATCGACAGTGCGCTGATCCGGGCGGCGCGCTCGGCGTACTGCGGGTCGTGCGCGAGCGCGTCGCCGTACTCCTTGATCACGGCCCCGCAGCCCGAGGCGTTGATGACAATGCGCTCGACCGCGCCGGACTCGACCGCCGGCCACCAGGCGTCGATGTTGCGGCGCATGTCGGCCAGGCCGCCCTCGTGGTCGCTCAGGTGGCTGCGCAGCGCGCCGCAGCAGCCGGCCTCCGGGGCGATCACGGTCTGGATGCCGATGGCCGAGAGCACGCGCGTCGTCGCGGCGTTGATGTTCGGCAGCATGGCCGGCTGCACGCAGCCCTGCAGCAGCATGACCTTGCGGGCGTGTTCGACCTGTGGCGCCGCGGCACGGCGCGGCGCGCGCGCCGGCAGCTTGCGCTTGAGCACCTGCGGCAGCAGCGGACGCACCAGCTGGCCCAGGCGCACCGCCGGTCCGACCAGCGGCGAGGTCAGCCCTTCCTTCAGCAGCCAGCGCGCAGCGCGCTCGGTGGCGGGGCGCGGCACGCGCTCGTCGACGAGCTTGCGGCCGATGTCGACCAGCTTGCCGTAGCGCACGCCGCTCGGGCAGGTGGTCTCGCAGTTGCGGCAGGTCAGGCAGCGGTCGAGGTGCTGCTGGGTGCTGCGGCCGGCCTCGCCGCCCTCGAGCAGCTGCTTGATCAGATAGATGCGTCCGCGCGGGCCGTCGAGCTCGTTGCCTTCGAGCTGGTAGGTCGGGCAGGTGGCCGTGCAGAAGCCGCAGTGCACACAGCTGCGCAGGATGGCTTCGGCTTCGCTCGCGTCGCGATCGCCCCGGAACTCGGGGCTCAGTTGGGTCTGCATTGCGGTTTCAGAGGCCCTGGTAGAGGCGATCAGGATTGAACAGGCCGTCCGGGTCGAAGGCGTGCTTGAGGCGACGGTGGAGCTGCAGGAGCGCGGGCGTCAGCGGCGTGAACGCCCCATCCTCCCGGCCGGCTCCACGCATCAGCGTCGCGTGGCCGCCGGCGCGCGCGGCCGCTTGGCGCACGCGCTCGGGAGGCTCGCTCGTGCGCAGCCAGCGCAGCGCGCCGCCCCACTCGAGGAAGGTCTCGCCAGGCAGCTCGAGCGGCGCGAGGCCGCGCGGCAGCGACAGGCGCCACAGGCGCTCGCCCCGGGCCCGCGCCGCGTCGTCGAGGGCGAAGAAGCCCTGCTGCTGGTCGCGCACGGCGGCCCACCAGGCGGCGGCGGCCTGCGGCTCGACGGGGCGGCCGCCCAGGCGGGCGCTGGCCGACCGGACCGCAGCGGCGGCACCGTCGAGACGCACCCACAGCGCGTCGCCATGCCAGGCCGTGGCACCGACCGGCAGCGCCTGGGAGGTCCAGGAGGCGAGCTGACGCAGCGCCTCGGCCTGCGGGCAGTCGATCACCACGGTCGCGCTGGCGGCAGGCCGCGGCAGGACTTTCAGCGACACCTCGAGCAGCACGCCCAGCACGCCGAGCGAGCCGGCCATCAGGCGGGAGACGTCGTAGCCGGCGACGTTCTTCATGACCTGGCCGCCGAACACCAGCCGCTCGCCGAGGCCGTTGAGCATGCGCACGCCGAGCACGTGGTCGCGCAGCGCGCCCGCCGCCATGCGGCCCGGCCCGCTCAGCCCCGCGGCCACCATGCCGCCGACCGTGCCGCCCGCGGCAAAGCGTGGGGGCTCGAAGGCGAGGTGCTGGCCGCGTTCGGCCAGCGCGGCCTCGAGCTGACCGAGGGGCTCGCCGGCGCGCACCGTCACGACGAGTTCGGTCGGCTCGTAGCTGACGATGCCACTGAGCGGGCGCAGCTCGAGCGGGCGGCCATGCGGCGTGCCGCCATAGAAGTGCTTGGTTGCGCCACCGCGGATTTCAAGGCGCGTGCCTTCGGCCTTGGCGTCGAGCACCTGCTCGACGAGCCGATCCTCGATCGCGTCGCGTGACGGACGGGTGCTCATCAGAAACGGGGGAGATTCGGGAAGGGCAGGCGGCCTCCGCGCACCGTCATGCGGCCGTATTCGGCGCAGCGGTTCAGGGTCGGGATGACCTTGCCGGGGTTGAGCATGGTGCCGGGGTCGAAGGCATTCTTCAGGCGCAGCAGCTGGGCGCGCTCCTCCGGCGTGAACTGCACGCACATCGAGTTGAGCTTCTCGATGCCGACGCCATGCTCGCCGGTGATGGTGCCGCCCATCTCGACGCTGGTCTCCAGGATGTCGGCGCCGAAGGCCTCGGCGCGGTGCAGCTGGTCCGGGTCGTTGGCGTCGAACAGGATCATCGGGTGCAGATTGCCGTCGCCGGCGTGGAAGACGTTGTAGCAGCGCAGGCCGTAGCGGCCCTGCATCTCGGCGATGCACCGCAGCATCTCGGCGAGCTTCTTGCGCGGGATCGTCGAGTCCATGCACAGATAGTCAGGGCTGATGCGCCCGCTGGCCGGGAAGGCGTTCTTGCGGCCCGACCAGAACTTCAGGCGCTGCGCCTCGCTCTCGCTGACGGTCACGGCGGTCGCGCCGCTGCCGCGCAGCACATCGACCATGCGGCCGATCTCCTCCTCGACCTCTTCGGGCGTGCCGTCGCTCTCGCACAGCAGGATGGCCTCGGCCTCGAGGTCGTAGCCGGCGTGGACGAAGTCCTCGACCGTCGCGGTCATCGGCTTGTCCATCATCTCGAGGCCGGCCGGGATGATGCCGGCGGCGATGATCGCGGCCACCGCATTGCCGGCCGACTCGAGGTCGCCGAAGCTGGCCATGATGCAGCGCGCCAGCTGAGGCTTGGGCACCAGCCGGACGGTGATCTCGGTGGCCACCGCCAGCATGCCCTCGCTGCCCACGAACGCGGCCAGCAGATCGAGGCCGGACGCGTCGAGGGAGCGCCCCCCGAATTCGACGGCTTCTCCCTCGATGGTGTAACCACGCACCTGCAGCACGTTGTGCAATGTGAGTCCATACTTCAGGCAATGCACCCCGCCAGCGTTCTCTCCGACATTGCCGCCGATGGTGCAGGCGATCTGGCTGCTCGGGTCCGGCGCGTAGTACAGCCCGTGGGGGGCGGCGGCCTCGCTGATCGCGGCATTGCGCACGCCGCACTGGACCGTGGCGGTACCGCTGAGCGGGTCGAGCGCCACGATGCGGTTCAGGCGGGCGAGCGACAGCGTCACGCCGAACTCGTGCGGCAGGGCCCCGCCAGACAGGCCGGTGCCGGCGCCACGGGCCACGATCGGCACCTGCAAGGCATGGCAGGTGCGCAGCACAGCGGCCACCTGCGCCTCGTCTTCCGGCAGCACGACGACCAGCGGGATCGTCCGGTAGGCCGTCAGGCCGTCACAGTCGAACGGTCCGGTCTCCTCCCGGCGAAACAGGATGGCGTGTGACGGCAAGACGGCGCCGAGCGCCGTGACAACCCGGGCCTGGAGTGCGGCGCGGTCCACCGTGGGGCCCGCCGCGTGGCCCGTATCCGTATCGAACATGATGAATCAACCGTCGAGCGACGCACGTCGCGCGATCTTCAGCAGGGCCTGCCATGACAGCAGGCTATCGTCACCGCAGGTGCGGGCCGCCTCGACATAGGTCCGCAATCGGCGGCCCTGGGTGAGGGCATGGCGTGCAGGCCGGGGCGCCGTGGGGGCCAGCTCCGGCTCACGGT
>DATMJX010000354.1:0-3313 GCA_035553715.1 Methylibium sp. | reverse complement strand
GCCAAGGCTATAAGTTGGTGTGCGTATATTGATTTGATGTCGCGTCCCCGCGTTGCTTTGCCGAGTGCATCGGCATCACGGCGGACTCACGGTGCTCCCGCGCGCGCAGCACCTGTCGGCCCCGACGCGACCCGCCCGCGTGTCATGTTGGGCGCCCCGATCCGCAATGGCGAGGCCGCGCCGGCTGCTGCGGTCCAAGCGCCCTCCGAGACGTCGCCGCGGTAAGGCGCGCCACCAGGCAAGCCAAAAGCCCGCCGACAGGCGGGTTTTTGTTGCAGGGGCTGCGCCAGCCCCACGATCCCCACCTCAACTTTTAGCCAAGGCTATAAGTTGGTGTGCGTATATTGATTTGATGTCGCGTCCCCGCGTTGCTTTGCCGAGTGCATCGGCATCACGGCGGACTCACGGTGCTCCCGCGCGCGCGCAGCACCTGTTGGCTCCAACGCGACCCGCCCGCGTGTCATGTTGGGCACCCCGCCTTCCCCGCCCCGGGGCTGTTCTCGTGATCCGGGCCCTGCGTTGCCGAACTGCCACGCCCCGAGGCTTTCGCGCGGATCCAGCCGGACCGGACCACGCCGCCGGTGTCGACGGGCCCGCTCGGCGAAGCGTCCAAGACGCGCCGGGCCGCCCTCGCGGCCGGGTGCGGTACGCCATCGTCACCTTGAGGCCATGAAAAAACCCCGGCCTGCCAGGCGGCAAGACCGGGGTTCGACGGCGCCTCACGCAGCGCCGCGGGGACGATCGAGGATCACATGTGGTCGATCACAACATGGAAACCGCGTCCAAGTACTTGTCGCACAACGTTTCGCACCCTTGCAGATCAGCTCGTTTCCCAATCCATTTCCCACTTGAAACGTGCAGTCTCGCCCCGGTTCAGAACGTCTCACGCCAGACCTCGACGACTGAACTTTAGCAGCTGGCCGGTTCGCGCTGGGTGCACTCGACGCTGATCTCCGAGCTTGGCAAGCGCCGCATGCGCACTTCGGCCAAGTGATCAATCTGGTCCGCCAGGTACTGCAGCGCCCGCCTCCGCTCATCCCGCCAGTTCGTGGTGGTGGTACGCCGCCGTCGTCGGGTTGCGTTCCTTGTGGGCCAGCAGAAGTTCGACCACGTCGCGACTGAAGCCGTGCTCACGCAGCAGCGTCGCGCCGGTCGCGCGCAGACCATTTGGCGCGAAGTCGTCGACGCCGAAGTGCAGACGCTTAAAGAAGTGGTTCAGCGTCACGTCCGCCATCGCGACCGAGCGGCGGCACAGCGACGGAAGGACGTAGCCCTCGGCCATCCCCGTGACCGCTCGCAGCAGTTGCAGCAGCTCAACGGCCTGACGTGGCAGGTACCTGAGCACCGACGTGCTTCATCGTGCGTGAGGTCTGCAAGCCGATGGGCGTTCGCGCGAGCGCATGGATCAGGCGTGCGGCTCCGGCAGTTCCGTGACGCACACCCTCACCCTGGAAGTCATGCTGACCGTCAAGCGCCAGGTCGCGGCGGCGGTCGGGGTGCCCGCGTCGGCGCTGGGATGGCTCGTCGAGGTCCTGCCGGAGCTTGACGAGTGCGGCTTCGCAGTGACGGACCCGTGCATGGCGACCCGATCTTTCCCGATCAGCCCTCAACCGGCTGCAGCAGCTGCTCGATGCGTTCGTTCCAGCGCGGATGGCCTCGCCACAGCGGCTGAAGGGCATCGGACGAGCCGGCCGTCATCTGCGACCACTGCCGTAGCCAGTCGGCGGCGGCCGCGTCGCGCCCCAGCGCGGCGCTTGCTGCGGCCGCGACCCGCAGCGCGGGCCGCCAGGTCGGCCGCACCTTGAGCGCGGCGACGGCATGCTCCAGCGCCGCCTCGGACCGCTCGTCGAACAGCAGAGCCAACGCCTGCAGCGTGTACCAGACGAAGTTCTGCGGATCGTATCGGTTGAGCTTCAATCCCTGATCGAGCGAGCGCGCCGCGCGCGCGGCCTCGCCCGCGAACAGCGCCGCCATGCCGTGGACCAGGTGGCCGAGCGCGAAGCTGGGGCTGATCTCGATCGCCTTGTCCGCGCTGCGCAGCGCAAGCGCGAAGTCGTCGGCGTAGTTGCTGACGATGGCCAGCGCGTAATGCGCATACGGGTTCTTCTCGTCGAGCTGCACTGCCTCGAGCGCAGCGGCGCGGCCCTCGCGAAGGTCGGCGGCCGGATCGTCGCTCCAGCCATAAGCCACCAGCCCGGCGTTGACGCGACCGAGCCAGAGTCGCGCCTCGGCCAGTTCGGGATCGATCCGGCTCGCCTGGCGGAACCGCTCGCGTGCCTTGAGGTGCGTTGGCCGGGTCACGTGGTGGAACAGCCAAGAGCCCTGCGCGACCAGGTCCCACGCGCTCATGCTGCCGCCGCGGCGCGCCACCAGGTGGCCGCTGCTCTTCAGCAGCTCGGGCTCGATTGCCCCGGCCACCTGCTGGACGATCCGGTCCTGCACCTCGAACAGTGCGACGTCGCCGACGTCGTACTGCTCGGCCCACAGGCAGGCGCCGCCCGGCGCCTCGACCAGCCGCACTGAAATGCGCACCTGCGCGCCCGACTTGCGCACCGAGCCCTCGACCAGGTAGCGCACGCCCAGCTCGGCCGCGATGCCGCCGTCGGCCGGCCGCAGCTTGTACACATGGCTCGCGTTGCGGCCGGTAACCGTGAACCAGCGAAAGCGTGTCAGCGCCGTGATGAGCGCTTCGGTCACGCCGTCAGCGACATACTCCTGCGCGGGGTCGTCTTCGGCGTGCGTGAACGGCAGCACCGCGATGCCGGGCCGACCGCCCGGGTCGGGGGGGCCACCGTGGTCGAGCGGCGCGAGCTGCGTCTCCTCGACCGCGGCCACATCGGGCAGGCGGTAGCCCAGGCGCTGCACGGTGACGATCCAGTCGGCGCCTGCGCGCGCCGGCGTGTCTAGCAGCTTGCGCAGGGCGGTCACCTGAACCGACAGGTTGCTGTCCTCGACCACCAATCCGGGCCAGGCGAAGCGCATCAACTCGGCCTTGGGCACCGGCTGGCCACCCGCCTCGAGCAGCGCCTGCAGGATGCGCAGGCCGCGCTGGCCGACCGCCAGCGCGGCGCCGTCACGCGTCAGCGTGCCGCGCGCGGAATCAAGCAGGAACGGGCCGAATGCGAAGCGCCTCGCCAAGACATCTCCCGAAAGCGGCTTTGTCGGATTTCGCGGAATTTAGGCGCCGCTTCAGTGACACGCGGCGTCCGCGCTCGCATTGTGCGGCGGCGGGCGGCTTGCCCGCAAAGCAACAGGAGTCCGGCCATGAGCATGCGATTCGTCGTCCAGGGCACCGAGCCCTACACCAGCGCCC
>DATMJX010000353.1:0-2251 GCA_035553715.1 Methylibium sp. | reverse complement strand
GCCTGGGCATGCCCGGCATGACCATGGTCTTCCAGGTCAAGGACAAGGCGATGCTCGACAAGGTGCAGGCCGGCGACAAGGTGAAGTTCAAGGCGGCCAGCGAGGCGGGCAAGTTCACTGTGACGGAGCTCGAGGCGGTGAAGTGACCGGTCGTCACGTCCACGCCAGCCTCGGGCGCGGCTGAGCGGAGGCGTCGTGGCCCACGAACTCCATGCCGTCGCCGGGCAGTCGCACGAGGCGCTGACGACGCTGCTGGTCGGCGGTGGCGCAGGTGCGGCACTGCTGATCGGCTTCGTGGCCTACCTCGTGTGGCGCGATCGCCGTCGTCCGCGGCGCGGCAGCCCGAAGCCGGGCGGCAAGAACCGGCTGCGCATACCGCGCGCCGGGCGGGCGCCGTGAGGCCGGTGCGGCGCGCGGTGCCGATGCGTCCGATGTGGGCTAAGCTTTCGCCATGGGTTTGAACCGTACGCTTCGCCGCTGGGTCGTCGGCGCCATGATGGCGGTGCTGCTGTTCGCGCAGATCGCGACGGCGGCCTATGCCTGCCCGGCGCAGGGTCAGGCCGGCGGCGGGAGCCCGCAATCCATGGCCGGCATGCCCTGTGCGGAGATGATGGCGGGCGCACAGCCGGTCGACGACGCGCAGCCGGGCCTGTGCCACGAGCACTGCCAGGCGGACACCGCGCAGCCGCCCGCCGATCCGGCGCAGTTCACCCATGTGCCCGCCGCAGCGATGGCGGGCTACTTCATCGTGTCGGTGCCGCTTGCGAAAGCGGACGCCGAGGGTCGCTGGTCGGCGCAGGAGCGCCGCCTCGATCGCGCGCCGCCCGACGACCACCGCGTCGTCCACTGCTGCTGGCGCATTTGATCTCCTGAAGTTCCGGCCTGAGGTGCGGGCGATGCCCGCACCGACCTCGTCCGATCTTCAGGAGTGACCATGAATCCTCGTTTGCCGGTCGCGGCCGCACGCCTCGCGGTCTGCCGTGCGCTGCTGCTGCCGCTGCTGTTGCAGTGGCCGCTCGCCCAGGCGCTCGCCGCCACGCCTCCCGCGCTGCCCCTCGATGCCGCCGTGGGCATCGCCACCCGCCAATCTCGTCAGGTCGATGCGATGACCGCCCAGGTCCGTGCCGCGCGGGAGCGGACCGTGGCGGCCGGACAGCGCCCCGATCCGGTCCTCAAGCTCGGTCTGAACAACCTGCCGATCGATGGACCGGACCGGTTCAGCGTCACACGCGACTTCATGACCATGCGCTCGGTCGGCCTGATGCAGGAGTTCACCCGCGCCGACAAGCGTGCAGCGCGCGGCGCGCGGGCCGAGCGCGACGTGGCGGTGGCCGAGGCCGAGCGCCGGCAGGCGGTGGCTGCGGTGCAGCGCGACGCCGCGCTGGCCTGGCTGGACCGCTCCTTCGCCGAGTCGGTGCGCGAGCAGTTGTTCGGGCAGATCGCGCAGGCCGGCCAGCAGGTGCAGGCGGCTGAAGCGGTGTACCGCAGTGGCCGGGGCAGCCAGGCCGACGTGTACGCCGCGCGCAGCGAGGTCGAGGGACTGCGCGACCGGCTCGACGAGGCCGAGCGCGACATCGAGGTTGCGACCGCGCGGCTGGCGCGCTACGTCGGCGACGCGGCCAATGAGCCGTTGGGCTCGCGACCGGCTTTTGTGCTCCCCGCGTGGCTGGCGGTGGATGGGGCCGTCGCGCTCGACGCACTGCCCGACATCGCGGCCCGCCGCGAGCAGGAAGCCGCTGCGGTGGCCGATGCGCAGGTGGCCGACGCCGAGCGGCAGGCCGACTGGAGCGTGGAGCTGATGTACAGCCAGCGCGGCACGGCCTACTCGAACATGGTCTCGATCAATCTGTCGGTGCCGCTGCAGTGGGACCGTGCGAGGCGCCAGGATCGCGAGCACGCCGCGACGCTCGCGCGGATCGACGAGGCGCAGGCCCGGCGCGAGGATGCCGAGCGCGCCGTCCAGGCCGATCTCCAGTCCGGGCAGCGGGCCTGGCGCAGCCACGAGCGCCGCTTGCGCCGTCACGACGAAGCCCTGCTGCCGCTGGCCGAGCAGCGAGCCGCTGCGGCGCTGAGCGCCTATGCAGCCGGCAGCGGCACGCTCGCCGCCGTGTTCGAAGCGCGCCGCAACGCGCTGCAGGTCCATCTGGACCGCCTGTCCATCGAGGCCGACATCGCTCGCCTCTGGGCTCAACTGAACTTCCTGATGCCGCAGCCCGACGGCCAGGCCCTTCCGAGGAGCACGCCATGAAGC
>DATMJX010000352.1:0-7702 GCA_035553715.1 Methylibium sp. | reverse complement strand
GCCGAGGACTTCGGCCGCATCCCGAACCCGCTCGAGCAGACCTTCGACCGTCGCTTTGCCAAGAGCCCGCGCCGTGCCGGGCAGGGCTTCGGCCAAGGGGGCTCCAAGCCCGAGCCCGATGTCGCCCACGGCGGCTCGATCCCGAATCCGCTCGAGCAGACCTTCGACCGTCGTTTCGTCAAGGGCTCGCAGCGCATCAGCGCCGGCTTCGGGCGGCCCGATGGCGATCCCCACGGCGCGCCGGCTTCGGGCGGCCAGCGCAAGGGCGGGCCCAAGCAGCCCGATCCGATGCAGACCTCGGTCGGCTACATCGGTGCCGACGCGTACTTCAACCGTCCCGGCGGTGGCAGGCGCGGCGGCGGCGGTGGCGGCGGCAAGCGCGGGCGCTGAGAGGGCGCCAACCCGGCCGCGCCGCTAGAATAGAAAACTTTGCCAAATCATTGAACCTGGAGAATTTTTCATGGCGATCGAACGCACGCTGTCCATCATCAAGCCCGACGCAGTGGCGAAGAACGTGATCGGGCAGATCTATGCGCGCTTCGAGGCCGCCGGCCTGAAGATCGCGGCCGCCCGCATGGCCCATCTGTCGCGCGCCGAGGCCGAGCAGTTCTACGCGGTGCACAAGGCCCGTCCCTTCTTCAACGACCTGGTCAGCTTCATGATCTCGGGCCCGGTGATGATCCAGGTGCTCGAGGGCGAGGGTGCGATCGCGAAGAACCGCGAGCTGATGGGCGCCACCGACCCGAAGAAGGCCGACAAGGGCACGATCCGCGCCGACTTCGCCGACAGCATCGATGCCAACGCGGTGCACGGCTCCGACGCGGCCGAGACGGCGGCCGTCGAAGTGGCCTTCTTCTTCCCGGCGATGGCGGTCTACAGCCGCTGACATCGCGGCACGCGGGACGGAAGGTGCCGGAAGTCAACCTGCTGGACTTCGACCTCGACGCGCTGGCCGCCTGGTGCGGCCAGCTCGGCGAGAAGCGCTTCCGTGCCACCCAGCTGTTCCGCTGGATTCATCAGAAGGGCGAGGCCGACTTCGCCCGCATGTCGGATCTGGCCAAGTCGCTGCGCGACAAACTCACCGCACAGGCGATCGTGCGGCCGCTGCCGGTGCTCAGCGAGCAGGCGTCGGCCGACGGCACCGTCAAGTGGCTGTTCGACGTCGGTGGCGGCAACGCGGTCGAGACGGTCTTCATCCCCGAGGACGATCGCGGCACGCTGTGCGTGTCCTCCCAAGCGGGCTGCGCGGTCGGCTGCCGCTTCTGCTCGACCGGCCACCAGGGTTTCAGCCGCAACCTGGGTACCGGCGAAATCCTGGCCCAGCTCTGGCATGCGGAGCACGCGCTGCGTCGGCGACTCGGCACGACCGAGCGCGTCATCAGCAACGTGGTGATGATGGGCATGGGCGAGCCGCTGCAGAACTACGCGGCGCTCGTGCCGGCGTTGCGCGTGATGCTCGACGATCACGGTTACGGTCTGTCGCGCCGGCGCGTGACGGTCTCGACCTCGGGCGTCGTGCCGATGATCGATCGGCTGCGCGAGGACTGCCCGGTCGCGCTGGCGGTCTCGCTGCATGCGCCCGACGATGCACTGCGCGACGAGCTCGTGCCGCTGAACCGCAAGTACCCGATTGCCGAGCTGCTGGCCGCCTGCCAGCGCTACCTGGGGGCCGCGCCGCGTGACTTCATCACCTTCGAGTACTGCATGCTCGAGGGTGTCAACGACGAGCCGGCGCAGGCGCAGGCGTTGCTGCGGCTGGTCGGCGAACAGGGGCCGGTCGGCCGCGTGCCCTGCAAGTTCAACCTGATCCCGTTCAATCCTTTCCCGGCCTCCGGGCTGCGCCGCTCGACGGCGCAGCGTGTGCAGGCCTTCGCGAAGGTGTTGATCGAGGGCGGCCTGGTCACCACCGTGCGCAAGACGCGGGGTGACGACATCGACGCGGCCTGCGGTCAGCTGGCCGGCGAGGTGATGGATCGCACCGACGTGGGCCGGCGCATGACCCGCGCCACGATCCCGATCCGCCAGCAAGAGTCCACCGCTACGGAGAACCGACCATGATCGATCGCCAGCGGCTTGCGCAGGGCGCGGCCGTGCTGCTGATGGCGCTGGCGAGCGCTGCGGCCTGGAGCCAGACCCGCCTGGGGGGCGAAGCGGGGCGCGACCGCACCACCGCCTCGGACGAGAGCGAGGTGCAGCGCCGCGCCCGGATCCGGCTCGACCTCGCGGCGGCCTATTTTGCCGACGGCAAGCTGCAGACCGCGCTCGACGAGGTCAAGCAGGCGCTGGCCATCAGCCCGGACCTCGTGCCCGCGCTGAATCTGCGCGGTCTCGTGTACGGCGCGATGGGCGAGGAGTCCCTGGCTGACGAGAGTTTCAGGCGCGGCCTGCAAGTCGCTCCGACCGATGCCGACCTGCTGCACAACTATGGCTGGCACCTGTGCGTGCGCAATCGCATCACCGAGGCCCTGCCGCTGTTCGACCGCGCGCTGGCCGTGCCGCGCTACCGCACGCCCAGCCGGACCCTGCTGGCCAAGGGGGTGTGCGAGATGCGCGCCGGGCGCCTCGATGCGGCCGAGGGCACGCTCAAGCGGGCCTACGAGATCGACGCCGGCAATCCGGCGACCGCGATGAACCTGGCCGACGTGCTGTTGCGCCGCGGCGAGTTGGAGCGGGCGCGCTTCTACGTGAGGCGGGTCAATGACAACGCCGATCTGCGCAATGCCGAGTCGCTGTGGCTGGCTGCGCGCATCGAGCACCGGCTCGGCAACGAGCAGGGTGCGCGCGACTTCGGCTACCAGCTGCGGGCGGCTTATCCCGAATCGCGGGAAGCCGGGGCCTTCCAGCGGGGGGCCTTCAATGAGTGAGCTCGCTGCCGATGCCGAGCGCGCGGTGACCGCGGGCGAGCTGCTGAAGGCCGCGCGCGAGCGCCAGGGCGTGCACCTGGGCGTGCTCGCCGCGGGGCTGAAGGTCGCGCAGCGCAAGCTGGAGCTGCTCGAGGCCAACCGCTATGACGAGCTGCTCGACGCGACCTTCGTCCGCGCGCTGGCGCTGAGCGTCTGCCGGTCGTTGAAGATCGACCCCGAGCCGGTGCTGGCACGGCTGCCGCAGACGGAGGGTGCGACGCTGCTGCCGAAGCCGGGCCTGAATGCCGCGTTCCGCGAACGTGGCCGCGACGTGCGCAGCGAGCCGGGCGAGTGGCGCAGTTGGCTGAGCGGGCCGCTGGTGGCGGCGCTGCTGCTGGTGGGCGCCGCGCTGCTGATGGCCCTGTGGCCCAGCGGCGACTGGCGCGTCGGCGGGACAGACGATGCGGCGTCGACGGATCCTGCCCCGGCGCCAGCGGCCTCGGCGGTCGCACCTGCACCGGTGCCGATGGCCGAGGCGGCGTCGACAGCGGCCGTTGCGGCCTCCGCGTCGGAGGGGGCTGCGTCGGCGGCGGTCGAGACGGTATTCGCCGCGCCGCCGGCGGCGTCCGTGCCGGCCGATGCCCTGCTGGTGCTGCGCGCAAACGCCGAGTCATGGGTCGAGGTGCGCGACGCGGCGGGGGCCTTGCTGCTGTCGCGCACGCTGGCGGCCGGCGAGGCGGTGGGGCTCGATGGCCCGCTGCCGCTGCGAGTCGTGATCGGCAATGCCGCGGCGACCGAGTTGCTGTTCCGTGGCAAACCGGTATCGCTCGGGCCGCCGACGCGCGAAAACGTCGCGCGGCTGGATCTGAAGTGAATGCGATGACCCCGACCGACGAGTCCCCGATTGCCGCCGCCCGACCGGCGCCGCGCCGCTCACGCCAGGCGCGCGTGGTCTGGGGGGCGAACATCGTCACCATCGGCGGCGATGCGCCGGTGCGCGTGCAATCGATGACCAACACCGACACGGTCGACGTCATCGAGACGGCGATCCAGGTCAAGGAGCTGGCGCTCGCCGGCTCCGAGCTGGTGCGCATCACCGTCAACACGCCCGAAGCCGCCGAGGCCGTGCCGCACATCCGGGACCAGCTCGACCGCATGGGCATTGCGGTGCCGCTGATCGGCGACTTCCACTACAACGGCCACCGCCTGCTCACTGAGCATCCGGCGATGGCGCAGGCGCTGAGCAAGTACCGCATCAACCCGGGCAACGTTGGCAAGGGTGACAAGCGCGACCGCCAGTTCGCGATGATGATAGAGGCCGCGATGCGCCACCAGCGCCCGGTGCGCATCGGCGTGAACTGGGGCAGCCTCGACCAGGAGCTGCTCGCCGCGCTGATGGACGAGAACGCGGCGCGCGAGCGCCCCTGGGACGCGCAGCAGGTCATGTACCAGGCACTGATCTCGTCGGCGCTGCAGTCGGCCGCCTATGCACGCGAGCTGGGCATGGACCCCGATCAGATCCTGATCAGCTGCAAGGTCAGCGGCGTGCAGGACCTGGTCAGCGTCTACCGCGCGCTGGCCCTGCGCTGCGACTATCCGCTGCACCTGGGCCTGACCGAGGCCGGCATGGGCACCAAGGGCACGGTCGCGTCGACCGCGGCGCTCGCGCTGCTGCTGCAGGAGGGCATCGGCGACACCATCCGCGTCAGCCTGACGCCGCAGCCCGGCGAGGCGCGCACCCAGGAGGTGGTGGTGGCGCTGGAGATCCTGCAGGCGCTCGGCCTGCGTGCCTTCAACCCCAGCGTGACGGCCTGCCCCGGTTGCGGCCGCACGACCAGCACCACCTTCCAGGAGCTGGCCAAGCAGATCGACGACTTCCTGCGCGCGCAGATGCCGGTGTGGAAGAGCAGGTACCCCGGCGTCGAGACCATGAAGCTGGCGGTGATGGGCTGCATCGTCAACGGCCCGGGCGAGAGCAAGCATGCCGACATCGGCATCAGCCTGCCCGGCACCGGCGAGGCGCCGGCCGCGCCGGTGTTCATCGACGGCGAGAAGGCCGTCACTTTGCGCGGCGAGGGCATCGCCCGCGAGTTCCAGACGATCGTCGAGAACTACATCGAGCGCCGCTACGGTGGCGCGACCTCCGGCGCGCATTGACGCGGCCACGCCGGCGCTGCCGGCTCCCTCACGACCCTGACATGGCTGAACCGCAACGTGCCGATCGACCCGAGGCCTCACCGCTGCGCGCGGTGAAAGGCATGAACGACCTGCTGCCGCCCGATTCGGCGCGCTGGGAGTGGCTCGACGAGACCGTGCGCCGGGTGATGCGCCTGCACGGCTATGCGGCGATCCGCACGCCGATCGTCGAGCCGACCGCGCTGTTCGTGCGCGGGCTCGGTGAGGTCACCGACATCGTCGAGAAGGAGATGTACTCCTTCGAGGACAGCATGAACGGTGACCGGCTCACGCTGCGTCCCGAGGGCACCGCCGGCGTCGTGCGCGCGGTCGTCGAGCATTCGCTGCTCTACGAGGGTGGCAAGCGCCTCTACTACGTCGGCCCCATGTTCCGCCACGAGCGGCCGCAAAAGGGCCGCTACAGGCAGTTCCACCAGGTCGGTGTCGAGGTGCTGGGCTTTCCGGGCCCCGATGTCGATGCCGAGGTGATCCTGCTGACGCGCGCGCTGTGGCGCGCACTCGGCCTGGTCGAGGGGCGCGACCTGCGCCTCGAGCTCAACAGCCTGGGCCAGCCCGAAGAGCGTCGCGCGCATCGCGCGGCGCTGATCGCGCATTTCGAGGCGCATGCCGAACAGCTCGACGAGGACGCGAGGCGCCGCCTGCACAGCAACCCGCTGCGCATCCTCGACAGCAAGAACCCGGCGATGCAGGCGCTGATCGAGGCCGCGCCGCAGCTACCGGACTTCCTCGGTGAGGCCTCGAAGGCCCACCTCGACGCGGTGCGGGCCGTGCTCGATGCCGCCGGCATCGCCTACCGGCTGAATCCGCGCCTGGTGCGCGGCATGGACTACTACAACCTGACCGTGTTCGAGTGGGTCACCGAGCGGCTCGGCGCGCAGGGCACCGTGTGCGGCGGCGGTCGCTACGACGGCCTGGTCGAGCAGCTCGGCGGCAAGCCGGCGCCCGGCGTCGGCTGGGGCCTGGGCATCGAGCGGCTGCTGCTGCTGCTCGAGGAGGTCGGCGTGCTGCCGCCGACGGTGGTGCCGGATGCCTACGCGATCGTGCCGAGCGCCGCGGCGCTGGCGCCTGCGATGGTGCTGGCCGATGCGCTGCGCGCCTGCGGCGTCGCGGTCCTGCTGCACCCGGCCGGCAAGGACGGCCCCGCCAGCATGAAGTCGCAGTTCAAGAAGGCCGACGCGAGCGGCGCCGCCTACGCGCTGGTGTTCGGCGCCGAGGAGCTGGCCCAGGGCATGGTGGCCCTCAAGCCGTTGCGCGGCGGCGAGGGGGCCGCGCAGCGGCTGCGACCGCTCGCAAACCCGCAGTCCTGGGCGAACGAACTGCAGGCCGGCGCCCCCCGTACATAATCCGCGCTTTGCGTCGCGCGAGCGCTCCTTCCGCAATCAACCCGCATGGCCAACCGTCTCGATCTCGACGAACAAGAGCAGCTCGACCGGCTCAAGCATTTCTGGAAGCAGTACGGCAACCTGATCACCTGGACCTTGATCCTGGCGCTCGGTGGCTACGCGGCTTTCAACGGCTGGAACTGGTACCAGCGCGACCTGGCAGGCAAGGCCGGCACGCTCTATGACCAGCTCGACCAGGCTGCCAAGGCCGGTGACGCGGACAAGGTCGCGCGCGCCTTTGCGGACATGAAGGAACGCTACGCCGCGACCGCCTTCGCGGGCCAGGCCGGCTTGCTGGCGGCCAAGGCGCAGGTTGACAAGGGCCAGCTCGATGCGGCGCGCGCCAGCCTCGAGTGGGTGGCTGCGCATGCCAGCGAGAGTGAGTACCGCGTGATCGCCCGACTCCGCCTGGCCGGCCTGCTCCTCGATCAAGGCAAGCCCGAGGACGCGCTGGCCCAGCTGCCTGCCGACGCGCCGGCTGCGTTTGCCGGTCTCGTGGCCGACCGCCGCGGCGACATCCTCGCTTCCCAGGGCAAGAGCGCCGAAGCGATCGCCGCTTACCGCACGGCCTATGAAGCCATGGACACCGAGAGCGACTACCGCCGGGTCGTCGAGGCCAAGCTCGATGTGCTGGGCGCTTCGCCCTCGTTGGCTGCCGCCTCGGCCCCGGCGGCGGGAGCGTCGCAATGACCGGCCTGCGGCGTGTCGTGGCACTCGCCGGCCTGGCCGGTGTGTTGGGTGGTTGTGCGTTCTTCGGCTCCGACAGGCCGGCGTCGCCGCCGCTGGATCCGATCGCCAAGCCGATCGCCGGCCGGCAGGTCTGGTCACAGCGCACCGGCGACGTCGGTGCCTTGCTGACCCCCGCGGCCAGTACGGAGGCCGTCACCGTGGCGAGCCAGGACGGCCGCGTCGTGGCCTATGCCGCCGACAGTGGCCGCGAGCTGTGGCGTGGCGAGGCGGGCGGCAAGCTGAGCGCCGGCGTCGGTAGCGACGGCCGCCGTGCCGCCGTCGTCACCACCGACAACGAACTCGTCGTGCTCGATGCCGGGAAGCTCGGTTGGCGAGCCCGGCTCGGCACACGCGTCGTCACGCCGCCGCTGGTCGCGGGCGAGCGCGTGTTCGTGCTCGGCGTCGACCGCAGCGTCCATGCCTACGACGCGCTCGATGGCCGCAAGCTCTGGGTCCAGCAGCGCCCGGGCGATCCGTTGACGCTGCTGCAGCCCGGCGTGCTGCTGCCGTGGAAGGACACGTTGGTGGTCGGCCAGGGTCCGCGCCTCGCCG
>DATMJX010000351.1:0-12134 GCA_035553715.1 Methylibium sp. | reverse complement strand
GCCCTACGACATGGAGGTCGGTGCCGGCACCAGCCACACCGCGACCTTCCTGCGCGCTCTCGGCCCCGAGCCCTGGCAGGCCGCTTACGTGCAGCCCAGCCGCCGCCCGAAGGACGGCCGCTATGGCAACAACCCGAACCGGCTGCAGCACTACTACCAGTACCAGGTGGTGCTGAAACCCGCACCCAGCAACATCCTCGAGCTGTACCTGGGCTCGCTCGAAGCGCTGGGCTTCGATCTGAAAGTCAACGACGTGCGCTTCGTCGAGGACGACTGGGAGAACCCGACGCTCGGCGCCTGGGGCCTGGGCTGGGAAGTCTGGTTGAACGGCATGGAGGTGACGCAGTTCACCTACTTCCAGCAGGTCGGCGGCATCGACTGCCGGCCGATCACCGGCGAGATCACCTATGGCCTCGAGCGCCTGGCGATGTACCTGCAGGGCGTCGACAACGTCTACAAGCTGCAGTGGACCGAGGGCCTGACCTATGGCGACGTCTACCTGCAGAACGAGCAGGAGCAGAGTGCCTACAACTTCGAGCACAGCAACGTCGACTTCCTGCTGCAGGCCTTCGGCGCCCACGAGGGCAATGCCAAGGGGCTGATGGAGCAGCAGCTCGCGCTGCCCGCGTATGAACAGGTGCTCAAGGCCGCCCACACCTTCAACCTGCTGGACGCGCGCGGCGCGATCAGCGTGACCGAGCGCGCCGCCTACATCGGCCGCATCCGCAACCTCGCGCGCGCCGTCGCGCAGAGCTACCTGGACAGCCGCGCGCGGCTGGGCTTCCCGATGGCGCCGAAGGCCTGGGCCGACGAGGTGCTCGCGCAGCTCGCCGCACAGAAGAAGGCGGCCTGAGCATGAGCGACACGAAGAAGAACCTGCTCGTCGAGCTGTTCGTCGAGGAACTGCCACCGAAGGCACTGAAGAAGCTCGGCGAGGCCTTCGCCGAGGGCCTTGCCGCGGCGTTGCGCGCCCAGGGCCTGGCGGGCGATCAATCGGCGGTGACGCCGTTCGCGTCGCCGCGGCGGCTCGCGGCCCATGTCAGCGGCGTGCTCGCGGTCGCGCCGGACAAGGCGGTGTCGATCAAGCTGATGCCGGTGGCGGTGGCGCTCGACGCGGCCGGCGCGCCGACCCCGGCGCTGCTCAAGAAGCTGGCCGCGCTCGGCGCCGACGCGGCGGTGCTGCCGCAGCTGCGCCGCGAGGGCGAGGGCAAGGCCGAGGCGCTGTTCCTCGACAGCGTGCAGCCGGGCGCGACGCTGGCCGCCGGCCTGCAGCACGCGCTCGACGCCGCGCTGGCCGGGCTGCCGATCCCGAAGGTCATGACCTACCAGCTCGACCACGGCGAGCAGGCCGGCTGGCGCAGCGTGCAGTTCGTGCGCCCGGCCCATGGCCTGGTGGCGCTGCATGGCGCCGACGTCGTGCCGGTGCGCGTGCTCGGCCTGGAGGCCGGCCGCGAGACCCGCGGCCACCGCTTCGAGGCCGCGCTCGACCCGGTCGTGCTGCAGCACGCCGACCGCTACGCCCAGCAACTCGAGGAGCAGGGCGCGGTGATCGCGAGCTTCGCGGACCGCCATGGCGAGATCGCCCGCCAGCTGCAGCGCGCCGCCGCGCAGCTGGGCCTGGCGCCGATCGACGACGCGGCGCTGCTCGACGAGGTGACGGCGCTGGTCGAGCGGCCCAACGTGCTGGTCGGGCGCTTCGAGGAGAGCTTCCTCGACGTGCCGCAGGAATGCCTGATCCTGACGATGAAGGCCAACCAGAAGTACTTCCCGCTGCTCGACGCCGCCGGCACGCTGACCAACCAGTTCCTGATCGTCAGCAACATCCGCCCGGCCGACGCCTCGGCGGTGGTCGG
Source organism: Methylibium sp. (assembly GCA_035553715.1). Lineage (GTDB taxonomy): Bacteria > Pseudomonadota > Gammaproteobacteria > Burkholderiales > Burkholderiaceae_C > Methylibium. Next base: position 10,281 of record DATMJX010000351.1, on the reverse strand, counting down.
CGGCAACGAGCGCGTGGTGCGCCCGCGCCTGGCCGACGCGAAGTTCTTCTTCGACCAGGACCGCAAGAAGACGCTCGAGTCGCGCGTCGCGGGGCTGGCCAAGGTGGTCTACCACGGCAAGCTCGGCAGCCAGGGCGAGCGCGTCGAGCGGGTGCGCGCGATCGCGCGGCTGATCGCGCTGCCGATCGGCGGCGAGGCGCTGGCCCGGGATGCCGACCTCGCCGCGATGCTCGCCAAGGCCGACCTGCTGACCGACATGGTCGGCGAGTTCCCCGAGCTGCAGGGCACGATGGGGCGCTACTACGCGCTGCACGACGGCCTGCCCGAGCCGGTCGCTTTCGCGATCGAGGACCACTACCGCCCGCGCTTCGCCGGCGACGCGCTGCCGCGCAATGACATCGGCACCGTTGTCGCGCTGGCCGACAAGCTCGAGACGCTGGTCGGCCTGTTCGGCATCGGCCAGCTGCCCACCGGCGACAAGGACCCGTTCGCGCTGCGCCGCCATGCGCTCGGCGTGATCCGCATGCTGATCGAGAAGAAGCTGCCGGTCTCGCTCGACAACCTGCTGCAGAAGACCGCCTCGGTGTTCGGCAGTCTCGAGGCCGGCGCGCACGAGGCGCTGGTCGCCTTCCTCTACGACCGGCTCGCCAACGCGCTGCGCGAGCAGGGCTACAGCGCGCAGGAGGTCGAGGCGGTGCTGTCGCTCGCGCCGCAGCGCCTGTCCGACGTGCCGACCCGGCTCGCGGCGGTGCGCGCCTTCGCGGCGCTGCCCGAGGCGCCGGCGCTGGCCGCGGCCAACAAGCGCGTCGGCAACATCCTGAAGAAGGCCGAGGGCGCGGTGCAGGCCCAGGTCGACGCGGCGCTGCTGTGCGAGCCCGCCGAGGCGGCGCTGGCCGAGGCGCTGGCGGCGGTCGCGCCGCTGGCCGACGCGGCCTTCAAGGCGGGCGACTACACCGCCTCGCTGCAGGCGCTGGCGGCGCTGAAGGCGCCGGTCGATGCCTTCTTCGACGGCGTCATGGTGAACGCCGAGGACGCGGCGCTGCGCGCCAACCGGCTCGGCCTGCTGGCGGTGCTGCACGGCGCGATGAACCGCGTCGCCGACCTCTCGAAGCTGGCGGCATGAAGCGATCGCCGTCGATGCCGTTGCGGGCCGAGCGCCGGGCCGCTTCCATGCCGGCCGTTCGCTGGCACGGCCCGTCCGCCGGACGGCCTATGTCCGCGCTCACCCCCTTGGGGGATCGACCGACGGTTTTGTCGGGCGAGGGGTTGTCATGAAGCTGGTCATCCTCGATCGCGACGGCACGATCAATGCCGACCGCGAGGACTACGTCAAGTCGCCCGAGGAGTGGGAGGCGATCCCCGGCGCGCTCGAGGGCATCGCGCGGCTCAACCATGCCGGCTGGCATGTGGTGGTCGTGACCAACCAGTCGGGCCTCGGGCGCGGCCTGTTCGACATGGCCACGCTCAACGCGATGCATGCCAAGATGAACCAGCAGCTCGCCGCGGTCGGCGGCCGCGTCGACGCGGTGTTCTTCTGCCCGCACGCACCCGAGGAGTCCTGCACCTGCCGCAAGCCGCTGCCGGGGCTGTTCGAGCAGATCCGCGAGCGCTACGGCGTCTCGCTGCGGGGCGTGCCGGCGGTCGGTGACAGCCTGCGCGACCTGCAGGCCGCCGCCCAGGTCGGCTGCGAGACCCACCTGGTGCGCACCGGCAAGTGCGCCACGATGGGCCCCGAGGAGATCGCCGCGATGCTGGCCGCGGTGCCCGGCACGCGGGTGCACACCGACCTCGCGGCGCTGGCCGAGTTCATCGTGCTGCGCGAGCGCCACGAGAAGGCCGTCGCCAAGCGCCGCGCGGACGCGCCGGACAGCGGTCTGGCGCCGCTCTGAGTCCGATGGGCCGGCTGCTCGCGGTGGCGCGTTCGGCGCTGTTCCTGCTGTGGATGGGCGTGACCGTGGCGCCCTTCGCGATCACGGCGATGACGCTGTCGCTGTTCGTGCGCGGCAACCCGGTCTACTGGGTCTGCGCCGCCTGGCTGCGGCTGTGCATCGGGGGCGCCCGCGTGATCTGCGGCGTGCGCTACCGCGTGCAGGGCCTCGAGAACCTGCCGGCCGCCGACCGGCTCGCGCCGGTGATCCTGCTGCCCAAGCACCAGAGCACCTGGGAGACCTTCGCCTTCCCGACGATCATGTCGCACCCGCTGTGCTACGTGTTCAAGCGCGAGCTGCTCTACATCCCCTTCTTCGGCTGGGCGATGAGCCGGCTGGACATGATCCACATCGACCGCAGCCGCCGCACCCTGGCCTGGAGCAAGGTCGCCGAGCAGGGGCGGCGCTACATGGCCAAGGGCCACTGGGTCATCATGTTCCCCGAAGGGACGCGCACGCCGCGCGGCGGCCAGGGCGTCTACAAGAGCGGCGGCACGCGGCTGGCGGTCAGCACCGGCGTGCCGGTGGTGCCGATCGCGGTGACCTCGGCGCGCTGCTGGCCGCGCAAGAGCTTCGTGCTGCGCCCGGGCCTGATCGAGGTCTCGATCGGCCGCCCGATCCCGAGCGCCGATCGCGAGGCCGACGAGCTGATGCGCGAGGTCGAGGCCTGGATCGAGGCCGAGATGCGCCGCCTCGATCCCGAGGCCTACCCGGCGTCCTGAGCCGGCCGCCGTGGCGGTGGCCGCGCGGCCGGGGCGCCTCCTATACTCGCCGCCCATGACGCGCCAGGCTGCCGCAGGACAGCTCGACCTCCCCGGGTTCGAGATGCCGGCGGCACCGCCGTCCGCCGCGCCGCCGGCTCCTGCACCGCCCGCCGACGCGCGACCCGCGGTGGCCGCCGCACCGGCCCTGCCGCTGGCCGCGGCGCTCGCCCCCACCCGCTTCCAGCACCCGCGCGCCGCGCGCGAGATCGACCTTGGCCATGCCGTCGTCGCCTACGAGTTCAAGCGCGTGCGGCGGCGTTCGATCGGCATGGTGGTGTCGGCCGAGGGCCTGTCGGTGCGCGCGCCGCGCTGGGTTGGCGTCGGCGAGGTCGAGGCGGCGCTGCGCGAGAAGGCCGCCTGGATCCGCGCCAAGCTGGTCGAGCAGCACGAGCGTGCACGCCGGCAGGACGCTGCGCGCATCGAATGGCGCGACGGCGCCACGCTGCCCTTCCTCGGCGAGACCGTGATCCTGGTGCTCGATGCGCGTGCCACCGGGGCCGTGCTCCACAGCGCCCCCGCCACGCTGCCCGGCGTGCCGCGCCTGACGCTGCACATCGGCCTGCCGCAGGGCGCCGCGCCCGAGCAGATCCGCGACGTCGTGCAGGCCTGGCTGCAGCGCCAGGCCCGGCGCGTGTTCGAGGAGCGCTGCACGCTCTACGCACCGCGGCTGGGCGTGCAGTGGCGCCGGCTGGCGCTGAGCTCGGCGCAGACGCGCTGGGGCAGCGCCACGGCCGACGGCTCGATCCGGCTGAACTGGCGGCTGATCCACTTCGCGCTGCCGACCATCGACTACGTCGTCGCCCACGAGCTCGCGCACCTGCGCGAGATGAACCACGGCCCGCGCTTCTGGGACGTGGTGCGCTCGGTGATCCCGGACCTCGAGGCCGCGCGCGGCACGCTCAGGAGCGAGCTGCTGCCGGCGCTGGACTAGCCGCGCCGCCCGGCGGGGCCCCGGGCCCCGCTCAGGCGGCCACGAAGCGCAGCACCCCGTCGGCGCCCTCGCGCCGCTGCAGCCGCCCGGCGAACCACAGCGCGTGCAGGTGGGCGATCGCCTCACCCATCGCGAAGGTGGTCTGGTGCAGGTCGAGCGTGCGCCGGAACAGCAGCGGCAGCAGCTCGGCGGCGCTGGTCTCGCGCGCGCGGCAGGCCGCCAGCACGGTCTCGAAGCGCGCCGCGTGGTGGGCCTGCAGCTGACCGATGCGGGTATGCAGGCCGGTGAAGGGGCGCCCGTGCGAGGGCAGCACCAGCGTGTCGGCGGGCAGCGCGCGCAGCCGCTCGATCGACTCGAGGTAGAGCGTCAGCGGGTCGGCCTCGGGCTCGAGGTCGATCACGCTGACATTGGTGCTGATGCGCGGCAGCACCATGTCGCCGGCGATCAGCACGCCGCTCGGGGGCCGGGCCGCTTCGGCCCCGGGCACGGCATCCCCCGCAGGCGCCATGGGGGCCCCCTCGATCTCCGGGCGGTACAGCGCGATGTGCTCGGGTGCGTGGCCGTAGCCGGCGATGCAGCGCCAGTCCTGCGCGCCGATGCGCAGCGGGCGGCCGTCGAGCAGGCGGTGGTGGCTCGACGGCACCGCCGGCACCATCGAGGCGTAGTAGTTCGCGCGCTGGCGCACCTTCGCGACCGCCTGCGGGTCGGTGAGGCCGTGGCGCGCGAAATGCGCGGCCGCGGCCTCGCCGCCGAAGCCGGTGGTCGAGACCGTCGCGATGCGCGCGGCGTTCCAGTCGGTCTGGCTGATCCACAGCCCGCAGCCCCAACGCTCGCACAGCCACTGGGCGTTGCCGATGTGGTCCGGGTGCATGTGGGTCACGATCACGCGCAGCACCGGCAGGCCGTCGAGCGCGCTCGCGAACACCTGCTCCCAGGCGGCGCGCGTGGGCGCGTCGGCGACGCCGCAGTCGACGATCGCCCAGCCCTCGCGCGGCCCGTCCGGGCCGTCGAGCCGGTCGCGCAGCAGCCACAGGTTGATGTGGTCGAGCGCGAAGGGCAGTCCCATGCGCAGCCAGCGCAGGCCGGGCGCCAGCTCGAGCGCGTGCCCGGGCGCCGGCAGCGCGTCGCCGAGCGGGTAGTGCAGTTGCTGTTCGAGGGCGTTCACGGCGGGGCGCGGGCTGCTAGAGTTGACGTTAACGTCAACGTCAACTGCGATTTCATTGTAGGTCGCCCCGCCGACATGCCCGAGTCCGCCGCCGTCGTCCCGGCCTCGCCCGTCTATACGATCGGCGAGCTGGCGCGCGAGTTCGACCTGACGACCCGGGCGATCCGCTTCTACGAGGACTCCGGCCTGCTCGCGCCGCAGCGCGGCGGCCCGGGCGGACGCCAGCGCGTCTACAGCGCGCGCGACCGCACCCGCCTGCGGCTGACGCTGCGCGGCAAGCGCCTCGGCCTGAGCCTGGCCGAGATCAAGGCGCTGGTCGACATGTACGAGTCGCCGCGCGACTCGCTGCCGCAGCTGCGCCAGTACCTCGCGGTGCTGGGTGCGCACCGCCGGCAGATCGAGGCGCAGCTCGTCGACCTGCAGGCCACGCTCGAGGAGGTGGCGGCGCACGAGCAGGAGGCGCGCCGCCTGCTCGACGCGCAGGAGCCGGCGCCGCGGCGCGCGGCCCGCTGAGCGCCCACCCGCCCGAGGAGACTGCCATGGAGCTGCCCGGCCTCGACTTCCAGCTCGGCGCGGATATCGACGCGCTGCGCGATGCGGTGCGCGCCTTCGCGCAGGCCGAGATCGCGCCGCGCGCCGCCGAGATCGATGCGAGCGACCGCTTCCCGCCGGACCTGTGGCGCCAGCTCGGCGCGCTCGGCGTGCTTGGCATCACCGTGCCGGAGGCCGACGGCGGCGCCGGCCTGGGCTACCTCGCGCACATGGTCGCGATGGAGGAGATCAGCCGCGCCTCGGCCAGCGTCGGGCTGAGCTACGGCGCGCACAGCAATCTGTGCGTCAACCAGCTCCAGCGCCACGGCAGCGCGGCGCAGCGGGCGAAGTACCTGCCGAAGCTGATCTCGGGCGAGCAGGTCGGCGCGCTGGCGATGAGCGAGCCCGGCGCCGGCTCCGACGTGATGGGCATGCAGCTGCGCGCCGTCGAGCGCGGCGGCGCCTATGTGCTCAACGGCAGCAAGATGTGGATCACCAACGGCCCCGACGCCGACGTGATGATCGTCTACGCCAGGACCGCGCCCGGCGGCGACGGCCCCCACGCTGCGCCGCCTCCCGACGAGGCGCGCCGGCCCTCGGGCGGCGGGGGCGCGCGCGGCCTCACCGCCTTCATCGTCGAGAAGGGCATGCCGGGCTTCTCGACCGCGCAGCGGCTCGACAAGCTCGGCATGCGCGGCAGCCCCACCGGCGAGATGGTGTTCCGGGACGTCGAGGTGCCGGCCGGGAATGTGCTGGGGGAGCTCAACGGCGGCGCCCGGGTGCTGATGAGCGGGCTGGACTACGAGCGCGCGGTGCTCGCCGCCGGGCCGATCGGCCTGATGCAGGCGGTGATGGACCACGTCGTGCCCTATGTCCACGAGCGCCGCCAGTTTGGCCGGCCCATCGGCGAGTTCCAGCTGATCCAGGCCAAGCTAGCCGACATGTACACCGTGCTGCAGGCGGCGCGCAGCTTCTGCTATGCCGTGGGCAAGCACCTCGATGCGCTCGGCGGCGGGCATGCGCGGCGCCTGCGCAAGGACTGCGCGAGCGTGATCCTGTGGTGTGCCGAAAAGGCCACCTGGATGGCCGGCGAGGGCATCCAGATCTTCGGCGGCAACGGCTACATCAACGACTACCCGCTCGGGCGGCTGTGGCGCGACGCCAAGCTCTACGAGATCGGCGCCGGCACGTCGGAGATCCGCCGCATGCTGATCGGGCGCGAGCTGTTCGACGAGACGCTATGAGCCCGCGTGCCGTTTGTGAAGCGGCGCCTCTTTAAACTGAAGCCATGAGCACTGAACTGAAAGACCTCTTCGACAACAACCGCCGCTGGGCCGAGAGCACCGAGGCACGTCAGCCGGGTTTCTTCACCCGCCTGCTGGCGCAGCAGACGCCACAGTACATGTGGATCGGCTGCGCCGACAGCCGCGTGCCGGCCAACGAGCTCGTCGGCCTCGCGCCGGGCGAGATGTTCGTGCACCGCAACGTCGCCAACGTGGTGGTGCACTCGGACCTGAACTGCCTGTCGGTGGTGCAGTACGCGACCGACGTGCTGAAGGTCCAGCACATCATCGTCGTCGGCCACTCGGGCTGCGGCGGCGTCGCGGCGGTGCTGCACGACCGGCGCGCCGGCATCGTCGACAACTGGTTGCGCCACGTGCAGGACGTGCGCAACTGGTACCAGGACTGGCTCGACACCGTGCCGGAGGCGCACCGGCTGAATGCGCTGTGCGAGCTCAACGTCGTCGAGCAAGCCATCAACGTCTGCCGCACGACGGTCGTGCAGGACGCCTGGGCGCGCGGCCAGGAGCTGGTCGTGCACGGCTGGTTCTACGGCCTGAAGGACGGGCTGCTGCAGGACGTGGGCGTCACGGTGCGCCGTCCGGAGGAGGTCAACGCCGCGCACGCGGCGGCGATCGCCTCGGTCCAGCAGCGCTACGGCCTGCGGGAGGGCTGATGTCCGCCGCGCTGCTGCCGCGCTCGCTCGACGACCCGCAGGCCTACGACATCGCGGTCGCGCTGCTCGAGGGCTTCAACCGTCACTACCGGCTGTTCCGCCAGACCAGCCGCGAGGCCAAGCAGCGCTTCGAGGCGGCCGACTGGCACGGGCAGCAGCGCGCGCAGCGCGAGCGCATCGAGTTCTACGACAAGCGCGTCGACGAGGCCGGCGAGCGCCTCGAGCGCGAGTTCCACGCCGCCTCGCTCTCGCAGGAGACCTGGGCGCAGATCAAGCTGCACTACATCGGCCTGCTGATCGACCACCACCAGCCCGAGCTCGCCGAGACCTTCTTCAACTCGGTCACGACCAAGATCCTGCACCGCAGCTACTTCCGCAACGACTTCATCTTCGTGCGCCCGGCGGTCAGCACCGAGTACATCGAGAACGACGAGCCGGCCGCGACGCCGACCTACCGCGCCTACTACCCGAGCGGTGCTGCCGAGGGTCTGCGCGACACGATGCTGCGCATCGTCGGCCACTTCGAGCTGCAGCGCGAGTTCGAGGACCTGGGGCGCGACGTCGACTACGTACTGCAGGCCTTCCGCGTGCAGTTCGGCGACGCCAAGCTCAGCGCCAACTTCCAGCTGCAGGTGCTGGCGAGCCTGTTCTTCCGCAACAAGGGCGCCTACATCGTCGGCAAGGTCATCAACGGCTTCCGCGAGGTCGGCTTCGCGCTGCCGCTGCTGCACAACACGCGCGGGCAACTGATCATCGACACCGCGCTGTTCGGCGAGGACGAGCTGCTGCTGCTGTTCAGCTTCGCGCGTGCCTACTTCATGGTCGAGATGGAGATCCCCTCGGCCTACGTGCAGTTCCTGCGCTCGCTGATGCCGCGCAAGCCGCGCTGGGAGCTCTACAACGCGCTCGGCCTGCAGAAGCAGGGCAAGAACCAGTTCTACCGGGATTTCCTCTACCACCTGCGCCACAGCACCGACAAGTTCCGCATCGCGCCGGGCATCAAGGGCATGGTGATGCTGGTGTTCGACCTGCCAAGCTTCCCCTTCGTGTTCAAGGTCATCAAGGACTTCTACCCGCCGCAGAAGGACACGACGCGCGAGCAGATCCAGGCCAAGTACCTGCTGGTGAAGACCCACGACCGCGTCGGCCGCATGGCCGACTCGCTGGAGTACAGCACCGTCGCCTTTCCGCGCCAGCGCTTCGAGGAGGAGCTGATCGCCGAGCTGCGCCACTTCTGCCCCAGCCTGCTGGAGGAGGACGGCGACAGCATCATCCTCAAGCACCTGTACATCGAGCGGCGCATGATCCCGCTGAACATCTACCTGCAGGAGGCCACACCCGAGCAGATGCGCCACGCGGTGATCGAGTACGGCAACGCGATCAAGGACCTGGTCAGCGCCAACATCTTCCCCGGCGACATGCTGTGGAAGAACTTCGGCGTCACGCGCCACGGCAAGGTGGTGTTCTACGACTACGACGAGATCGAGTACCTGACCGACTGCAACTTCCGCAAGGTGCCCGAGCCTCGCAACGAGGAGGAGGCGATGTCGGGCGACGTCTGGTACACGGTCGGACCGAAGGACGTCTTCCCCGAGACCTTCGGGCCCTTTCTGCTCGGCAACCGCGAGGTGCGCGAGGTCTTCATGCAGCACCATGCCGAGCTGCTCGACCCCGCGTACTGGCAGGGACGCAAGGAGCGCATCCTGGCCGGCTATGTGCACGACGTCTTCCCCTACGACCTGCACAAGCGCTTCCGCCGGCGCGCCGGGCTGGGCCTGGGCAGCCTGGACGCCGCGAGCGTGTCGCTGCACGGCCCCGCCGCCCAGCTCGGCCACAACCCGATCTGATGACGACCACCCCCGACGCGGCTGCGCCGCTCCCCCTCGAGGGGGCGCCGCTGGCGGACCGCCCAAGCCGGATCCGCGGCGGCGGCTGGATGGGCCGAGCGTGTCCTGAGGGGGCGAAGAGCCTGAGTCCAGGAGAGCGGCCATGTCCCTGAGCGACCCCATCGTCATCGCCTCGGCGGCGCGCACGCCGATCGGCGGCCTGCTCGGCGACTTGGCGTCGCTGGCGGCCTGGGAGCTCGGCGCGGTGGCGATCCGCGCCGCGGTCGAGCGCGCCGGACTGCCCGGCGAGGCGGTCGACGAGGTGCTGATGGGCTGCTGCCTGATGGCCGGCCAGGGTCAGGCCCCGGCGCGCCAGGCCCTGCGCCGCGCGGGGTTGCCGGACGAGGTGGGCGCGGTGACGCTGTCCAAGATGTGCGGCTCCGGCATGCGCGCGATGATGTTCGCGCATGACATGCTGGCGGCCGGCAGCGCCGATGTGGTGGTGGCCGGCGGCATGGAGAGCATGAGCAACGCGCCGCACCTGGCCTTCGCGCGCAAGGGCATCAAGTACGGCAGCGCGGCGCTGTACGACCACATGGCGCTCGACGGGCTCGAGGATGCCTATGAGCGCGGCAAGTCGATGGGCGCCTTCGCCGAGCAGTGCGTCGCGAAGCACGGCTTCAGCCGCGAGGCGATGGACGCGTTCGCGATCGCGTCGACCCAGCGCGCGATCGCCGCCCACGCCGACGGCAGCTTCGAGTGGGAGATCGCGCCGGTCGCGCTGCCCGGACGCGGCGGCGAGACGCGGGTGACGAAGGACGAGCAGCCCTTCAAGGCCCGGATCGACAAGATCCCGTCGCTGAAGCCCGCCTTCAAGCCGGATGGCGCGATCACCGCGGCCAGCTCGTCGTCGATCTCCGACGGCGCCGCCGCGCTCGTCCTGATGCGCGCGTCGACCGCCCGTGCGCGCGGCCTGCAGCCGCTCGCGCGCATCGTCGCGCAGGCGGTGCATGCGCAGGCGCCGGAGTGGTTTTCCACGGCGCCGGCCGGCGCGATCGCCAAGGTGCTGGACAAGAGCGGCTGGCGCGCGCAGGACGTCGAGCTGTGGGAGGTCAACGAGGCCTTCGCCGCGGTGGCGATGGCGGCGATGAGCGCGTACGCGCTGCCCCACGAGATCGT
>DATMJX010000350.1:0-12618 GCA_035553715.1 Methylibium sp. | reverse complement strand
ATCTCGAGCAGCTTCAGCGGCTTGCCCGGCGCATGCGGCTCGAGCAGCAGCTCGAGCATGCGCGCGACCACCGAGGGCTTGGAGATGGTCTGGCCCAGCCCGATCGGCAGCGCGGTGTCCTCGTAGGCCTGGTTGGCCAGCGCGGTGTCGACGAACCGGTGGCGCGGCACCGTGCGCAGCGCGGCGAGCACGCGCTCGTCGCGCACGCCCTCGGCGCGGATGCGCGCCACCATGCGCTCGCGCACCTGGTGCGAGTCCAGCCCCAGCCCCGAGGGCGTCGCCGCGCGCGCGGACTCGCGCGCGGCCTGCTGCACCGGGCGCTGGGGCCGCAGCAGCCCCTCGGCGGCCGGCGTGCGCCCCGGCGTGACGCGGTCCAGGCGCAACGGGAACTTCGCGCGCCGCTCGTCGCCGCTCATGGCGGCGACGCCAGCCAGTCGCGCCAGTGCGGCAGCGCGCCGTGATCGGTCAGGTCCACCTGCAGCGGCGTGACCGAGACCCAGCCCTCGGCCACTGCATGGAAGTCGGTCCCCTCGCCGGCCTCGCGCGCGTCGCCGGCCGCGCCGATCCAGTAGATCGGTTCGCCGCGCGGGTTGTGCTGGCGGATCACGGCCTCGCTGGCATGGCGGCGGCCGAGCCGCGTCGTGCGCAGACCGCGCAGCTCGGCATGCGGCCGCACCGGCACGTTGACGTTGAGCAGCCAGGGGCCCGGTGCCGGCGGCGCCGCGAGCACGCGCTCGACCACCTCGCGCGCGACGCGCGCGGCCGTGTCGAGGTGCTGCCAGCCCTTCTCCGCCAGCGAGAAGGCGATCGCCGGGATGCCGAACAGGTAGCCCTCCATCGCCGCCGCGACGGTGCCGGAGTACAGCGTGTCGTCGCCCATGTTGGCGCCGTTGTTGATGCCCGAGAGCACCAGGTCCGGGCGCCGCTCGAGCAGCCCCGTGAGGGCGACGTGCACGCAGTCCGACGGCGTGCCGTTGATGTAGCGGTAGCCGCTGGCCGCGGTCCACACCGACAGCGGCCGCTGCAGCGTCAGCGCATTCGACGTGCCGCTGGCGTTCTGCTCTGGTGCGACCACGTCGATCTCGCCGAGCCCCCGGCAGGCCTCGACCAGGGCGGACAGCCCCGGCGCGAGGTAGCCGTCGTCATTCGCGATCAGGATGCGCATGACGAAGATTGTAGGGAGCGGCGGTACACGTCCAGGCATCGCTGCCGCACGGGAAGGCCGGGCAGCAATGCCACAATGAGGTCGCGATCCACTTCCGCCCAGGCGCCCGTGAGAAGAACGCTGCTGAAGCTGCCGTTGCTCGCACTCGCACTCCGGGTCGCAGGCGCGCACGCGCAAACGGGCACCCTGAACTTCGGCGTCATCAGCACCTCCAGCGTCGCCGAGACGCGCGCCGGCTGGGAGCCCTTCTTCGCCGCGATGCGTCAGGCGACCGGGCTCGACGTGCGCGGGGTCTACCCCGCCACCTACGAGGAAGCGGTGGACGCGATCGTCGCGAGCGTCCTGCACCTGGCCTGGGTGTCGAACAAGGCGGCGCTCGACTGCATCGAGCGCGCCAACGTCGAGGTGTTCGCGCAGATGGTCGACGCGGCCGGCTCGCAGGGCTACCGGGCCCTGATCGTCACGCGGCGCGACTCGCCGCTGCAGTCGCTCGAGCAGTTGCTCGGCAAGGCGCGCAGCTGGCGCTTCGCGATGGGCGAGCCGAGCTCGACCTCGGGCTCCGTGATGCCCGCCTACGCCCTGTTCGTGCCGCGCGGCCTGAAGCCCGAGGAGCATTTCCTGTCGCTGCGCCGCGGCACCCATGCCCAGGCGCTCGAGGCAGTGCTCTCGGGCGCGGTGCACGCCGCCACCTACAACACCGAGGAGCTGACGCGGCTGCGCGCACAGGCGCCGCAGCGGCACGCGCAGCTGCGGGTGCTGTGGGAGTCGGCGCTGATCCCGAAGGACCCGCTGCTGTGGCGTCGCGACCTGCCGCTGTCGGTGCGCCGGCGCATCGCCGATTTCGTGTTCGGCATCGGCAAGACCAGCGCCGAGCGCACGATGCTCGATCGCATGTTCGGCCTGGCCGGCTTCCAGCGCTCGACCAACCAGCAGCTGAAGTTCGTGCTCGACATCGAGGACTTCAAGCAGCGCTCCGAAGTACTTCTGGATACAACCATGCCCGAGGCGCAGAAGGCCGAACGGCTGGCCGATCTGCGCGAGCGTTACGCTCGCCTGTCGCGCGCGGTGCTGATGCCGCTCGACAGTGCCCGCTGATCAGCAGCCCGAGAGGAGGAGAGTCCGATGGCCGTCAAGGTCCTGATCGTCGAAGACAACCCGGTGGCCCGCACCTTCCTGACGCGGGTGGTGCGCGAGAGCTTCTCCGACGTGACCGGCATCGCCGAGGCCGGCAACCTCGAGACCGCACGCCGGCTGCTCGGCGTGGGCGGCGCACCCTCGCTGCCGCCGGGCACCGAGCCCTTCAAGCTGGTGCTGGTGGATCTCGAACTGCCCGACGGCAACGGCCTCGAGCTGCTGAGCCAGCTGACCGGCCACGGCATCACCAAGATCGTCACGACGCTGTACTCCGACGACGACCACCTGTTCCCTGCGCTGCAGTGCGGCGCCGACGGCTACCTGCTGAAGGAGGACCGCTTCGAGGTGCTGGTCGAGGAACTGCAGAAGATCGTGCGCGGCCAGCCGCCGCTGTCCCCGGCGATCGCGCGGCGGCTGCTGTCGCATTTCCGCCAGGGCGACGCGGCGCCCGCACCGCTGGGCGGCATGCCGGCGCCGGGCGACTTCCAGCCCGCCCGCGCCGCGCCGGCGCAGCCCCCGGCCGACCCCGACTACGAGCGCCTGACGCCGCGCGAGACCGAGGTGCTGACCTACCTCAGCAAGGGCTTCACGATCAAGGAGATCGCCGGCCTGATGGGCATCAAGTGGTTCACCGTCAACGACCACATCAAGGCGATCTACCGCAAGCTCAACGTCTCGAGCCGGGCCGAGGCGGCCGTGCTGGCCAGCAAGCAGGGCCTGGTGTGAGGGCGCGCCGACCGCAGCGCGAGCCGCGATGCGCAGCCTGCCCGAGCGCTCCCCGGTAAGCAGCCAGTTCGACGCGCCGACGACGCAGGCGCCGACGCTGCCCCCCGACGCCGACGAGGGGCCGGTGCCCCCGGCCCCCCCGCTGTCGTGGTGGACCGGCAGTCCGCAGGGACTCGCCTGGCGGCTGCGGCTGATCGTGCTGCTGGCGCTGGCCGGCTGCATCGGGCTCTTCCTGCTGACCCGCGGCCTCGCCGCGCAACCGGGCTTCGACGCGAGCTGGCGGGCCAACGCACAGGGCCAGCTCGAGCTGGCCGCGAGCCGCGACCCGGCGCTCGCGCCGTTCGTCGGGCGTGCGCTGCTCGGTGTGATCGGCGGTGACGCCCGCATCGCGGTACTCGACGCCGTCGCGCTGCAGCGTTCGCCGCGCTGGCTGCTGAACGACGGCGAGCGCGCCCACCACCGCGAGATGCACGCGCAGCTGGCCGCCGCGCTGGCGCAACCGATGGTGCGGCTGTACTTTGCCGACGGAGGCATCGCCGACCTCGAACCGGCCCCGCGAGGCGTGCTCGGCCTCGGCCTGCTCTACATGCTGCTGGCGACGCTGGCGCTGGGCCTGTACCTGCTCGCGATCGTCGTGACGCTGGTGCATCCCTCGCTGCGCAACGCGCTGTATGGCGCGATGGCGCTGGCGCAGAGCGGCAACCTGGTGTTTATCGCCGCGGCCACGGCCTTCGACCTCGCGCTGCCACCGCTGTTCGCGCGCTGGGAGCTGCCGCTGCGCACCGCCTTCGACCTGCTCACCGCCGCGTCCATCCTGCACGCCGCCTGTGTCCACCCGCGCCGGCTGCCGCGGGCGCTGCCGATCGCGCTGGCCGGCTGGGCCGGCGCCGCCGTGCTCGTGACGCTGGTGTGGCGCGACGCTCTCCCGGGCGCCTGGTGGTGGACCCAGGGCAGCCTGATCGCCTACGGCCTGCTCGCGGTCGCGCTGCTGAGCTGGTCCTACCGCATCGAGCCACACCCGTTCGCGCTGCTGCTGCGCCGCCTGGGCATCGTCACCGTCGGCACGCTGATGCTGCTGACGCTGGCGGTCGCCGCGGTGAACCAGCAGACCGGCGTGCAGCAGCACATCGCCTCGGTCGGCTCGATGATCTGGGTGGTCTTCCTGGCCTCGCTGCTGCTGCTGGTGCCCTTCCTCTCGCGCTCGCAGCAGCTGCTGCGCGAGTTCTCGCTGCTCGCCGGGCTCAGCACAGTCGCGACCTCGCTGGACCTGCTGTTCGCCACCGTCTTCTCGCTCGGCCAGTTCACGTCGATCACGCTGTCGGTGTTCGTGTCGCTGGGGCTGTACGCGGCGCTGCGGCAGTGGATCCTGAACCAGGTGAGGGCCAACAACATGGCCTCGACCGAGCGCCTGTTCGAGCGTCTCTACCGCATGGCGCGCGAGGTCGAGCGTCATCCGGAGCGCGCGCCGGCTTCGCTGCTGGCCCTGCTGCGCGACCTGTTCGAGCCGCTCGACGCGAGCGTCGAGCCCACGGCCAGCAGCCAGTCTCGCGCCAGCGGCGACGGCTCCACGCTGCTCGTGCCGGTGCCGGACCTCAAGAGCCCGGCCAGCCGCGGCGAGCAGACGCTGATGCTGCGTTTCGCGCAGCGCGGCCGGCGCCTGTTCAGCCGCGAGGACGCCCGGCTGGCCGACCGCGTCGTCGAGCAGTTGAAGCGCGCGGTGCAGTTCGACCAGGCGGTCGAGCGCGGCCGGCGCGAGGAGCGCAGCCGCATCGCACAGGACCTGCACGACGACATCGGCGCGCGCCTGCTGACGATGATGTACCAGGCCCAGAGCCCGGAACACGAGGACTACATCCGCCACACGCTGCAGGACCTGAAGACGCTGACGCGCGGCCTGGCCGCACCCAGCCACACGCTCGCCGATGCCAGTGGCGAATGGAAGGCCGACCTGCAGCAGCGCCTGCAGCTCGCCCACATCACGCTCGACTGGCACACCCGGCTCGACCAGGATGTCGAGCTCAGCGCGGTGCAGTGGTCGGCGCTGACGCGGGTGCTGCGCGAGCTCGTCAGCAATGCGATCGCGCATTCCCAGGCCACGCGCGTCGCGGTCTCGCTGCGGCTGGTCGACGACGAGCTCGAGATCGTGGTGCGCGACAACGGCATGGGCCGCGACCCGCAGTCCTGGGCCCATGGCCTGGGCCTGGGCGGCGTGCGCAAGCGCGTCAAGCAGCTCGGCGGTCAGGTCCGCTGGCTCGAGGCGGCCGGGGGTGGCGTCGAGTGCCACGTCACCGTCACCGGCTGGTCGCAGGCGGGAGGCGGCTGAGCCGCGACGCTCAGAGCGGCATCGTGCGGGCGGCGTCGAGCAGGGCCTGCGGGTCCCAGGGGATGCGCGCCTCGGCCCGGCCTGCCGACCCGCGGATCGCGTGGGGGGGCCTCGGCGGTGCGGCGCAGCAGCGGGCGCGCATAGGGCTGCCGGTCGGCCCCGGCGATCGCCAGCACCAGCGGCTGCTCGAGGCGCGCACCGCGCTGCCACACGACCGCCGTCTCGCCGCCGTGCAGCGTGACCAGGCTGCCCGGCGGGTACAGCCCGAGGGTCTTCAGGATCGCCGCGCCGAACAGATCCGGCCGCCCATCCGCGCCCAAGCAGGCATCGCGCGCGGCCTGGGTCGCCGGCAGGCCCGGGCGCGCGGCGCGCGGGCTCATCTTGGCGAGGAAGACGTCGACGCGTCGCAGCAGCGCGGCGAGCCGCTCGGCCCCGTCCTGCGCCGCCGACGAAGCGTCGGGCGGCTGGTGGTGCCAGGCCACGGTGTCCAGCCACAGCGCGTCATCGACGCCGAGCTCGGCGAGCCGCGCGGCGCTGCGCGCCGGGTGCGCCGCCAGCGCCTGGCGCTGCTCGACCGTCAGCGTGCGCTCGCGGTGGGCGAGATCGTCCTGCAGCTCGACGATCGACAGGTTCATCGTGAGCGCCGCCAGCCCGACGGCGCGCCGCTCGTGCTCGGGCCAGCCGAGCACCGCGCCGGCCTGCTCGACGATCGCCGCCGTCGCCAGCGCGTGGTGCAGGCCGTAGCGCGGCTGCAGCCGCCCGGCGCCGGCGATCAGCACGAACAGCAGCTCGTCGGGCGCCCGCGACGCGAGAGACGACAGACGCTGCTGCAAGGCCTGCAGACGCTGCGGCCATTGGAGGGCCGCGGCCGATTCCGCGCTCAAGCGTCCCAGCAGCTGCAGCAGCTCCTGCACCGCGACGCCGACGCGTTCGCCGGGATGCTCGTTGCCGTTCAAGCCCTCGCCTTCGTTCATGTTCATGGATCAGGCCACTGGGGGCGTGGCCGCACCGGCGGCCCAGCGCAGCACCCGCTGCGGGTAGGGGATCTCGATGCCCTCGGCCTCCAGCACCGCGAGGACCGCCAGGTTGACCTCGGAGCGCAGATTGGACTGGCCATTCTCGGGATCGGCGTTCCAGTACCAGACCGTCAGCTCCAGGCCGTCGGCGGCGAAGGCGCTGAGGTGCACCGAAGGGCGGTGGTCGGCGTCCTTCATCACGCGCGGGATCTCGAGCAGCCGGGCCAGCAGCAGCGGGCGCAGGCGCTCCAGGTCGGTGCCGTAGGCGACCTGCACGACCGTCGAGCTCATCAGCGCCGGCTCCGCCAGCGAGGCGTTCTCGACACGCTGCGTGATCAGCAGCTCGTTCGGCACGATGGACTCGCGGCCGTTGGCGGCGCGGATGATGGTCGCGCGGGTGTTGATGTCGGTGATGCGGCCCTCGAAGCCGTCGACCTTGACGAGGTCGCCGATGCGCAACGAGCGCTCGGCCAGGATCACGAAGCCGCTGACGTAGTTGGCGGCCAGCTTCTGCAGGCCGAAGCCGATGCCGACGCCGACCGCGCCGCCGAGCACCGACAGCGCCGTCAGGTCGATGCCGGCGGCCGACAACGCCACCAGCAGGCCGACAAACAGCAGCAGCGCGCGCGTCGCGTTGGCCGCGATCTTGCGCAGCGACAGGTTCTCGACCTGCCCCTTCAGCAGCCGCGTCTCGATCGCCGAGGTCAGCCACAGCACCGCGACCAGCACCACCACCGCATTGAACGCGCCCTCGAGCAGCGCGCGCAGCGTCACCGTGGTCGCGCCAAGCTTCCAGCGGATCGCATCGAGCTCCTCGAGCAGCACCGGCAACACGCCGGTCAGCCACAGGATCAGCCCGATCCACACCGCCCAGGACAGCCAGCGCTCGGCGATGCGCACCAGCTGCGAGCGCGGGAAGGCCGCGCGCAGCACCCGCACGCCGATGCGGATCAGCGCCAGCGACAGCAGCATCGCGATCGCGATCGGGAACACCGCGCGCGGGAAGTCGGCCAGCAGCGTGTGGCGCGCCAGCAGCGCGAGACCCAGCGCCAGCACCGGCAGCAGCGCGCCGTCGTAGAGCTTCTCGCCGAACAGCACCGAGCCCGCATCGGCGGCACGCCCGCCGCGCAGCAGCCGCGCGAGCAGCCAGGCCAGCCCCAGGCAGGCCGCGACGACCGCTAGTTCGATCCCTGCGCTGGCCGTCCACAGCGCGCGGCCCAGCGCCGCCAGCTCCTCCGCGTTCAGCGGCCGCGCGGCCGCCACCGTCACGCCGCCGGCCATCGGCTCAGCCGGCGACGCCGGCCAGCACCCGCAGGTGGGCCGCGACGCTGCGCGCGAGCGCGCTGAGGTTGTAGCCACCCTCGAGGCAGGAGACGATGCGGCCCTTCGCGTGGCGCTCGGCCACCGCCATCAGCCAGCGCGTGATCCATGCGTAGTCGGCCTCGACCAGGCCGAGCTGGCCGAGGTCGTCCTCGCGGTGGGCGTCGAAGCCGGCCGACACGAACAGCATCTGCGGCTTGAAGGCGTCGAGCTTGGGCCCCCATTCCTGGTCGATGCGCTCCCGGATCTCCGCCCCCTTGGTGTAGGGGGCGACCGGGAAGTTGTGGACGTTCGGCCCCAGCGGCACCAGGCCCGAATGCGGGTACAGCGGATGCTGGAAGAAGCCGACCATCAGGATGCGCGGGTCGTTCGCGACGATGTCCTCGGTGCCGTTGCCGTGGTGGACGTCGAAGTCGACGATCGCGACGCGCTCCAGGCCGCGTCGGTCGAGCGCGTGGCGCGCGGCCACGACGACGTTGTTGACGAAGCAGAAGCCCATCGCCTGGCGGTGCGTCGCGTGGTGGCCCGGCGGGCGCACGGCGCAGAAGGCGTTGTGCGCCTCGCCGTTGATCACCGCATCGGTCGCCGCGACCGCGGCCCCGGCCGCGCGCCGCACCGCCTCGAGGGTGCCGGGGCTGCCGATGGTGTCGGCGTCGAAGGCGCGCCGCTGGCCGCTCTTGTCGATCTGCTCGAGGAAATCGCGCATCTCGGCGATGTAGCCGAGGTCATGCGCCAGGCCGAGGTCGGCATCGCTGGCGGCGGGAGCATCGTGGTGCGCCAGCGCGACGTCCAGGCCGGTGGCGATCAGCTGGTCCGAGATCGCGGCAAGCCGGTGCGGGCTCTCGGGGTGGCCCGGCCCCATGTCGTGGCGGGCGCAGGCGGGATGGGAGTAGACGGCGGTGCGCATCCGAAAAGCTCTTTCGGCTATTGTGCACGCCATGACCCCGCATGCCCGACTGCACCGCCTCGTCGACCAGATCGCCACCGTCATCGTCGGCAAGCGCCCGCAGATCGAGGACTGCGTCGCCTGCCTGCTGGCTGGCGGCCACCTGCTGATCGAGGATGTGCCCGGGGTCGGCAAGACCACGCTGGCGCACGCGCTCGCGGTCTCGCTCGGATTGCGCTTCTCGCGCGTGCAGTTCACCGCCGACCTGATGCCCTCGGACCTGGTCGGCGTCAGCATCTACGAGCGTGGCAAGGAAGGCTTCGTCTTCCACCCCGGCCCGGTGTTCGCGCAGGTGATGCTGGCCGACGAGATCAACCGCGCCGGGCCCAAGACCCAGAGCGCGCTGCTCGAGGCGATGGAGGAGCAGCAGGTCACGGTCGAGGGCGAGACGCGCGCGCTGCCGGCGCCCTTCTTCGTGATCGCGACACAGAACCCGAGCGACCAGCTCGGCACCTACCCGCTGCCCGAGAGCCAGCTCGACCGCTTCCTGATGTGCATCACGCTCGGCTACCCGGACCGCGCCAGCGAGCGCGCGCTGCTGGCCGGCCGCGACCGGCGCGACCTGATCGGTGGCCTGCAGCCGGTGATGAGCCCCACCGAGCTGCAGGAGGCGCAGCGCCAGGTCCTCGCAGTGCATGCCAGCGAGCCGCTGCTCGACTACCTGCAGGCGCTGATCGCCGCGACGCGCGACGGCCAGTGGTTCGTCGAAGGCCTGAGCCCGCGCGCCGGCATCGCGCTGCTGCGCGCCGCCAAGGCCCATGCGCTGCTCGATGCACGCGACTACGTCGCCCCCGACGACCTGCAGGCGCTGCTGCCGCAGACCGTGGCCCACCGGCTGATCCCGGTGGCCGGCGCCGGGCGCGGGCGGCGCGAGCAGGTGCGCGCGATGCTCGAGAGCGTGCCGCTGCCCTGAGCCGATGGCCCTCGCCCACCCCGCGCTGCCCAGCTTGGCGCTGCCGGCCCCCTGGCGCCGGCGCTGGCGCACCTGGTGGGACGGCCGCCACCCGCGCAGCGACACGCTCGAACTGACGCAACGCAACGTCTACATCCTGCCGACCCGCGCCGGCATGCTGTTCGCGCTGACGCTGGGCGTGCTGCTGCTCGCCTCGATCAACTACCAGCTCAGCCTCGGCTACCTGCTGACCTTCCTGCTGGCCGGCGCCGGGCTGGTGTCGATGCACGTGACCCACGGCGTGCTGCGCGGCCTGACGCTGCACCTGAAGCCGCCGGCGCCGGTGTTCGCCGGCGAGGCGGTCGCGCTCGAGTGCGCGCTCAGCGGCGGGCGCGGCGGCGCCCGCCACGGCATCGGGCTGCGCCTCGCCGAGCCGGGCGAGCCGCGCTGGAGCTGGGCCGATGTCGCGCCCGGCGGCCACGCCAGCGTGACGCTGGGCTTCACCGCGGCGCGGCGCGGCCGCGCGGCCCTGCCCTCGATCGTGCTCGAGACGCGCTTTCCGCTCGGCCTGTTCCGCGCCTGGAGCCACTGGCGACCGGCGGCGAGCGTGCTGGTCTATCCGCGTCCCGAGACGCCCGCCCCGCCGCTGCCACTGGCGCGCGCGGTCGGCCACGGCAGCGCGACCGATCACGGCGCCAGCGGCAGCGAGCTCGACGGCATCCGCGCCTACCGTCGTGGCGATCCGCCGAAATGGGTGGTGTGGAAGAAGGCGGCACGTGCCCTCGAGACCGGTGGGGAGCTGGTCAGCCGCGACACCCACAGCAGCGCGCGCCATGAACTCTGGCTGGACTGGGCGGCGACCGGCACGCTGGCGCCCGAGGAGCGGCTGGCGCGCCTGACGGCCTGGCTGCTGGCCTGCGAGCGCGCCGGCCTCGCCTGGGGCCTGCGCCTGCCCGGCCGCGAGCTCGAACCCGGCCAGGGCGAGGCCCAGCGGCGTGCCGGCCTGGAGGCGCTGGCGCTGTGGCCCTGAGCCCGACCGCCGCGGGCCACGCGCCCGACAAGCGCAGCCCCCTGCCGCGCTGGCCGGGCTGGCGGCACCTGCCGCGCGAGGCGCGCGACACGCTGTTCCTGCTCGGCGTGATCGCCTGGACCGTGCTGCCGCATGCCGGCCACCTGCCGGTCTGGTGCAGCGCGCTGACCGCCGCGGTGCTGCTGTGGCGCGGATCGCTCGCGCTCGCCGGCGCCGCGCTGCCCGGCCGCTGGGTGGTGGCGGCGGTGCTGCTGCTGGCGCTGGGCCTGACCCTGTGGAGCCACCGCACGCTGGTCGGCAAGGAGGCCGGCGTGACGCTGCTGGTCGCGCTGGTCGCGATGAAGACGCTCGAGCTGCGCGCCCGCCGCGACGCCTTCGTGGTGTTCTTCCTCGGCTTCTTCCTGGTGCTGACCCATTTCCTGTACTCGCAGACGCTGGCCGTCGCGGCTGCGGCGCTGGGGTCGGTGTGGGGCCTGCTGGCAGCACTGGTGCTGGCGCACATGCCGGTCGGCCAGCCCAGCCTCGGTCTCGCGGTGCGGCTGGCGGCGCGCTTCGCGCTGCTGGGCGCGCCGGTGATGGTGGCGCTGTTCCTGCTGTTCCCGCGCCTCGGGCCGCTGTGGGGCGTGCCGCAGGACGCCGGCGCGAAGAGCGGCCTGTCGGGCGAGCTGCGCATGGGCATGATCGCCGAGCTGGCGGCCGACGACAGCATCGCGATGCGCCTGCGCGTGCTCGACGGACGGCTGCCGCCGCCGCAGCAGCTCTACTTCCGCGGGCCGGTGCTCGGCAGCTTCGACGGCCTGAGCTGGCGCGTCGCCGAGCCGCGCTTCCCGGCCGCGCTGCGCCCAGGCCAGGCGCTGCGGGTGAGCGGCGCGCCGGTCGAGCTCGAGGTCACGCTCGAGCCGCTGCGGCTCGCGACCGTGCCGGTGCTCGAGGCCACGCCCGAACTGCCGCCGCTCGAGGGCGTGCGTGCACGGCTGCGCGAGGACCTGCACTGGAGCACCGACCGACCGCTGCTGCAGCGCCAGCGCTTCATCGCCCGCGCCTGGCCGCAGTTCGGGCATGGCCCCACCGAGGCGGTGCTCGGCCTGCAGGACTACCTCGAACTGCCGCCCGGCCACAACCCGCGCACCCTGGCCTGGGCCGCCGCGCTGCGCCGCGAGCCGCGCTATGCCGAGGCCGACGCGCGCACGCTCGCCGCCGCGCTGTTCGCGCACATCCGCAGCCAGGGCTATGGCTACACGCTGACGCCCGGTGTCTACGACGAGGACGGGCGCGGCAGCGCGGTCGACGAGTTCTGGCTCGACCGCCGGCTCGGCTTCTGCGAACACTACGCGAGCGCCTTCGTGGTCGTGATGCGCGCGCTCGACGTGCCGGCGCGCATCGTCACCGGCTACCAGGGCGCCGAGCGCGACGAGGCCACCGGCACGCTGGTCGTGCGCCAGAGCTTCGCCCATGCCTGGGCCGAGTACTGGCAGCCCGGCGAGGGCTGGGTGCGCGCCGACCCGACCGCGGCGGTCGCCCCGGAGCGCATCGAGCGCAGCCTGCCGCTGCGACCGCCGCCGGGGCTGGTGGCCAGCGCGCTCGATGGCCTGGCGCCCGGGCTGCTGCTGCGCGCGCGCGCGCTGTGGGAGGGCGCCAACCACCACTGGAACCAGTGGGTGCTGAGCTATTCGCGCGACGTGCAGTTCGACCTGCTGCGCCGCCTCGGCGTGGCGTCGCCCAGTTGGGAGGATCTGGCCCGGCTGATGATCGGCCTGCTGTGCACCGCCAGCCTGGCCGGCGCGGCCTGGGCCTGGTGGGATCAGCGGCGCCAGGATCCCTGGCTGCGCGCCTGGTCGCGCGTGCGGCGGCACGCCGTCGCGCTCGGGCTGCCGGGCGCCGCGCATGTGGCCCCGCGTGCGCTGGCCACCACGCTGCAGTCGCGTGGAGGCGCCGCTGCCGCGCGCGCGGCAGCGGCGCTGCATGCCTTCGAGGCGCTGCGCTACGCGCGCGCCGACTCCCCGACGCCACCGGGCGCCGCCCGACGGCTCGCCGACGAGGCGCTGCGTGCGCTGGCCGCCCTCGCC
>DATMJX010000349.1:0-5871 GCA_035553715.1 Methylibium sp. | reverse complement strand
GCGCCGTCCACGTCGAAGGGCGGCAGGGGCGGGCGGCTGGCCATGGCGGGCCGATCAGTAGGTTTTGTAGGGCAGGAACTTGCCGCTCATCGTGATCGATACGCGGTCGCCGGCCGGGTTCGGCTCGCGCTGCAGGTCCATCTTGAAGTCGATCGCCGACATGATCCCGTCGCCGAACTCCTCGTGGATCAGTTCCTTGAAGGTGGTGCCGTAGACGCTGACCAGCTCGTAGAAGCGGTAGATCAGCGGATCGGTCGGCACGCTGGTCGGAAGACTCCCCTTGTAGGGCACGACCATCAGCCACTTCTGCTCGGCGTCGCTCAAGCCGAAGATCTCGCCGACGACGCCGGCCTGCTCGGGCGTGAGCGTCATCTGGCCGAGGCAGGCGGCCGTCGTCCACTCCTTGCTCAGGCCGACCTTGGCGGCCACGTCGGACCACTTCAGGCCCTTGGCCACTTTGGTGGCGATGATCTTCTCGGTCACATCGATGCGGCTCATGCGTGTTCTCCTAGGGGCGGTTTCAGGCGACGCGGTGCAGCGTGCCGTGGGTGGGGCCGGCCGGCTGCGCCGGCTCGGGGTCGAGGCCGGGGCGGACCTCGGGCGGATGGGTCGGCGCCTGGCCGTGGGCCAGCGTCTTGGAGCGGCTGACGAGGAAGTCCACGAGGTGGTTGCGCACCGCATAGAACAGCGGCTCGTGGTGCAGCGTCGCGCGCTGGCGTGCGCGCGGCAGCGGGTTGCGCACGATCTCGGCGACGCGCGCACGCGGGCCGTTGCTCATCAGCAGGACGGTGTCGGCGAGCAGGATGGCCTCGTCGACGTCGTGCGTGATCATGAAGACCGTCTGGTGCGTCTCGGCGCAGATGCGCAGCAGCTCGTCCTGGATCGTGCCGCGCGTCAGCGCGTCGAGCGCGCCGAAGGGCTCGTCGAGCAGCAGCATCTTCGGTTCGATCGCGAAGGCGCGCGCGATGCCCACGCGCTGCTTCATGCCGCCGGAGAGCTGCGCGGGCTTCTTGTCGATCGCGTGGCCGAGGCCGACCAGGGCCACGTACTTCTCGACCTGCGCGTCGACCTGCGCCGCGGTCCAGTCGGGCCACTTGCTGCGCACCGCGAAAGCGATGTTCTTGCGCACCGTGAGCCAGGGCATCAGCGCATGGCCCTGGAACACCACGCCGCGCTCCAGGCTCGGGCCGGCCACCTCGCGACCGTCCATGAACACATGGCCTGCGCTGGCCTGCTCGAGCCCGGCGAGCGCGTTCAGGATCGTCGTCTTGCCGCAGCCGCTGTGGCCGATGATGCAGACGAACTCGCCTTTGGCGATGCCGAAGTTCACGCCGTCGAAGACGGGTTCGGCCGCACCGGAGTAGCTCTTTGCCAGGCCCTCGACCTGCAGGAACGGTGGCTCAGTCGACATAGGTCACCGCCTTCTGCAGACGGCCGAAAGCCGCGTCGAGTGCCATGCCGACCAGGCCGATCATGAGGATCGCGAACAGCACGTTGCTCAGCGAGAGGTTGTTCCACTCGTTCCACACGAAGTAGCCGATGCCGGTGCCGCCCACCAGCATCTCGGCCGCGACGATGACCAGCCAGGCGATGCCCATGCTGATGCGCATGCCGGTCAGGATGGTCGGCGCGGCGGCCGGCAGGATGACTTCGAAGGCCTTGCGCAGCGGCCGCACCTCCAGCGTCTTGGCGACGTTGAGCCACTCGCGGCGCACGCCGGCCACGCCGAAGGCGGTGTTCAGCAGCATCGGCCAGACCGAGCAGATGAAGATCACGAAGATGCCCGAAAGGCTCGAGTCCTTGATCGTGTACAGCGCCAGCGGCATCCAGGCCAGCGGCGAGATGGGCTTGAGGACCTGGATGAAGGGGTCGAGCGCGCGGTAGACCAGCGGGCTCATGCCGATCAGGAAGCCCAGGGGCACGGCCACGAGCGCGGCCAGCGCGAAGCCCAGCCCGACGCGGCCCAGCGAGTAGGCGAGTTGCAGGCCGATGCCCTTGTCGTTCGGGCCGTTGTCGTAGAAGGGCTGTCCGAGGTGCTTGAGGGCGCCGAGCGCGAACTGCGCCGGCGTCGGGAAGCCCGACTTCGCGCCCTCGCCGCCGGCCGCCGGGTCCTTGCCGAGCAGCTTGGCGTACTCGATCTCCTCGGCCGTCATCGGCTTGGCCGCGGCAGGAGGCGCGCCGCTCGTGGCGAGCTGCCAGATGCCGATCAGCAGCGCGAACAGCAGCGCCGACAGCAGCGCCGCGCGCCAGCGCAGGGCGGGGGGTGTCGTCATCGCCGGGCCTCAGGTGCGCTTGATCGCGAAGCCGGCCAGGTAGGGCTCGGGCTTGGCCGGGTCGAAGACCTTGCCCATGATCGTGAACTTCGGGTAGGCGCCCTCGGGCGGCGTCATGCCCAACTCCTTCATGGTCTTCTTCGCGTCGGTGAGCAGGAACACCTGCTCGGCGATCTGCGCGTAGTTCACGTCGCCCTTCACATAGCCCCAGCGCTTCATCTGCGTCAGGATCCACACGGCCATGCTCTGCCAGGGGATGGGGTCGAAGTCGGCGCGGTCGGGCACGTTCTGCACCTTGCCCAGGCCGTCGGCGAACTTGCCGGTGAGCACCTGGGCGACCACCGTCTCGGGCTGGTTCAGATAGGCCTGCGGCGCGATGACCTTGGCGATCAGCTCGCGGTTCTTGGCCTGGCGCGCCATCGCCGCGGCGGTCAGCACCGCGCGGTACAGCGCCGCGAAGGTGTTGGGGTTGTGCTTGATGAACTCGGCCGAGGTGCCGAAGGCGCAGCAGGGATGCCCGTTCCACAGGTCCTTGGTCAGCAGGTGCAGGAAGCCGACCTCCTCGTAGACCGCGCGCTGGTTGAAGGGGTCCGGGCCGAGGTAGCCGTCGATGTTGCCGGCGCGCAGGTTGGCCACCATCTCCGGCGGCGGCACGACGCGGATCTGGATGTCCTTGTCCGGATCGAGGCCGTGCTCCGCCACGTAGTAGCGCAGCAGGAAGTTGTGCATCGAGTACTCGAAGGGCACCGCGAACTTGAAGCCCTTCCAGTCCTTGGGGTCGCGCTTGTCCTTGTGCTTGACGTGCAGCGTGATGGCCTGGCCGTTGGTGTTCTGGATCGTCGCGACATGCATCGGCACCGGGTTCGAGCCCGCGCCCAGGCTGATGGCCAGCGGCATCGGCGACAGGAAGTGCGTCGCGTCGTACTCCTTGTTGAGCATCTTGTCGCGGATCAGCGCCCAGCCTGCCGTCTTGACGACCTGCACGTTCAGGCCCTGCTTGCTGTAGAAGCCCAGCGGGTGGGCCATGATCAGCGGCGTCGCGCAGGTGATCGGGATGAAGCCGATCTTCAGGTCCTTCTTCTCCAGCGCGCCCTTCTCCTCGGCCATCGCCTGCAGCGGCGCGATCGGCAGCACGCTGGCGATGGCGGCCATCGCGGTCGAGCGGCCGACGGCGCGCAGGAAGTTGCGCCGCACCGCGTCCTGCGGGAACAGCGCCTTCATCAGGCTGGCCTCGACGAACTCGCGCGAGTACTGTTCGAAGTCGGCCGACTCGCTGCGGGCGCGCAGCACCGCCGCGGCGCTGTCGGCATCGAGTTCGGCGCGGTGCTCGGCCACGCTGTGGTCGCGCCCACAGGTGCAGCGCATCGTCAGCGGGCGGTCGGCGTCATAGGGGTCGAAATGGCGGGTCATCGCGGGCTCCTTGAGTACGAGCCAGCTTAGGGACCGGACGCGCGCGGCGGTATCGCGGCACCCGGCATTCGCGTGTAGGGCCAGCCCTACAAGTTCAGGGCGCCGGCAGGAGCTCGTGGCGCACGGCGTAGAGCGCGAGCTCGACGTCGTTGCGGGCGCCGGTCTTCTCGAGGATGCGGGCGCGGTAGGTGCTGACGGTGTTCGACGACAGCGACAAGGCCTCGGCGATCTCACCGACGCTGGCCCCTTGCGCGAGCCGACGGAACACCTGGTATTCGCGGTGCGAGAGCCGCTCGTGCAGCGGCGCGTCGGGCGCGACGCGGCCGGGCGCGATGATCGTCGCGAGTTGCTCGGCCACCGCCGGCGTGATGAACAGCCGCCCGGCCGCCACCTGGCGGATCGCCGCGATCATCTGCTCGGAGTCGGCGCTCTTGTTCAGGTAGCCGGAGGCGCCGAGCTTGAGGCTGCGCACCGCGTACTGCTTGTCGGGGTAGGTGCTGAGCATCAGCACCGGCAGCTTGGGGAACTCGCTGCGGAGCTGGCGCAGCACGTCCAGGCCGTCGCGCTGCGGCATCGCGATGTCCATCAGCACGACGTCGATCGCCGGCAGCGTCGAGCCGGGCGCGCGCGCCGCGCGCACCTGGCGCAGCGCTTCGGGACCGCAGTCGGCCTCGCCGGCGAGCGCGATGTCGCTGGCGTCGCACAGCATCTGCTTGATGCCCTGGCGCACGATCTGGTGATCGTCGCAGATCAGCACATGGATCATCGCGCGGCTCCCGCACCAGCCTGCGCGGACTGCAGCGGCATGTACAGGCGCACCAGGGTGCCGGCGCCCGGTGCACTGTCGATCGCCAGGCGCCCGCCGAACTGCGCGGCGCGTTCGCGCATGCCCATCACGCCGTAGCTGCGCGGCGCGTTCAGCGCCTCGGGCGCGGCACCGATGCCGTCGTCGCGCAGCTCCAGATAAAGCATCGCGTCGGGCGGATCGTCCACCGTGATGCGGATGTCGAGCCGGCGCGCGCGCGCGTGGCGCGCAACGTTCGACAGCATCTCCTGGAAGATGCGGAACACCGCGATCGCCTGTGCGCCGTCGGGCGGCGCCACGCCGGCAGCCACGTGCACGCGCAGGTCGACATCGATCTCGGTGGCACTGGCCGCGAACTCCTGTGCCTGCCACTCCAGCGCCGCCCACAGGCCCTGGTGGTCGAGGATGCTCGGGCGCAGGTCGGTGATGATGCGCCCGAGGTTGTCGACCGCGCGGTCGATCAGCGCGCCCATGCCCTGGCACTTGGCCCCGAGTTCGGCGCGCTCGGCGACGCGCTTGGCCAGCCACCCCACGTCCATCTTCAGCGCCACGAGCAGCGAGCCGAGTTCGTCGTGGATCTCGCGCGCGATGCGGGTGCGCTCGGCCTCGCGCACGGTCTCGAGGTGGGCCGACAGCTCGCGCAGCTGGCGCGTGCGCTCGGCCACGCGCGCCTCGAGTTCGTCGCGGCTGCGCCGCAGCAGCGATTCGGCCTCCTTGCGCCGGGAGATGTCGACGAAGGTGGCGACCGCGCCGATCGTCACCGGCCCGTCGGGCGTGCGCTCCACGAGGGGATGAGAGGAGTACTCGGCCGCGAAGGACGTGCCGTCCTTGCGCCACAGCACCTCGTCGTCGATGCGGCAGGGCAGGCCCTGGCGGAAGGCGGCGAAGATCGGACAGTCGTGTTCCGGGTAATGGCGGCCGTCCGGATGGCTGTGGTGGATCAGCGCATGCATGTTCCGGTGCAGCACCTCCTCCGGCGTGTAGCCCAGCATCGCCGCGCCGGCGCGGTTGATGAAGACACAGCGACCGTCCATGTCGACGCCGAACATGCCCTCGCCGGTCGACTCGAGCAGCAGCGCGAGGCGTTCGTAAGAAAGGTCGTCGCCGGTACCGATTGCTTGCGGGTCCACGGTCCGGACCAGCGCAAGGGCCGTGCCGGGCGTTTGCGCCCGGCGACGCCCATCGCCGGGGCAGCCGCGCGCGGTCGTGGTGCGCGCCGCCCGCGCGGCGTCGGTCTCAGGGCGCCGTGACGCGCAGCTGGAGCACCCAGCGGTGGTCGCCGCCGCTGCCTTGCGCCGACAGCGTGCCGCGCTCGCGGTGCTGAACGGTGGCGCCGGACGTCGCCACCGTCGTCCAGGCTCCCATCGGCAGCTGCGCGTGCTC
>DATMJX010000348.1:0-2362 GCA_035553715.1 Methylibium sp. | reverse complement strand
AAGCGTGCGTCGCTGGTCTGGGCCGGCTCGGCCAGCCAGTCGGCCAGGCGGCGCACCGGGTGCAGTGCCGGCACCCGCGCGCGGCCGCACTGCTCGGCCGCCGCGACCGCGATCGCCTGCCAGTGGGCGCGGCGGCGCTCGGCGCGCTCGCCGTCGAGCCGCAGCACCGAGCGCTCGCACTGCAGCGGTTGGATCCCGGCGACGCCGAGCTCGGTGGCCTTCTCGACCAGCCAGTCCATGCGCTCGTTGGCGGGCATGCCGACCGCGAGCGTCACCGCCAGCGGCAGTTCGCGGTCGACCGGATGCGGCGCGCCGACGCGCACACGCACCTCGCTGCGCCCGATCGAGAGGATCTCGGCCGGCCAGTCGCAGCCCCCGCCGTCGAACAGCGTGATGCCGGCGCCCGGCTGCAGCCGCAGCACCTGGACGTGGCGCGCCGCGCCGGCCGGCAGCGCGATGTCCAGGCCCTCGCGCAGCGTCGGCTCGACGTGCAGGCGCGCCATCGCCGCCGGCCTCAGAAGGTGTAGCCGTCGCGTCGCTCGGTGCCCCCGAGGCGCTCGAGCAGCCGTGCCAGCGGCTTGAGCACGCTGTAGCGCGCCGCGGTGCGGTGCGCGTAGCGCCACACCAGCGGCAGATCCTTCAGGTAGCCGTCCTTGCCATCGCGATGGTGCAGGCGGGCGAAGATGCCCAGCACCTTCAGGTGACGCTGCAGGCCCATCCACTCGAAGTCGCGCCAGCAGGTGCCGAAATCGCCCGGCACCGGCAGGCCGGCCTTGCGGGCACGTTCCCACCAGCGGATCGCCCAGTCGATCTGCACCTCCTCGTCCCACTCGATGTAGGCGTCGCGCAGCAGCGAGGCGAGGTCGTAGGTGATCGGTCCCCAGACCGCGTCCTGGAAGTCGAGCACGCCTGGCCCGCCGCTCACGCCGCCGAGCATCAGGTTGCGAGAGTGGTAGTCACGGTGCACCAGCACCGCGGGCTGGGCGCAGCAGACGTCCAGGATCAGCGCGCTGCAGCGGGCCAGCTGCTCGCGCTCGGTATCGCTCAGCGTCGTGCCGCAGTGGCGGGCGACATACCACTCGGGAAACAGATCGATCTCGCGCTGCAGCAGCGCACGGTCGTAGGCCGGCACCAGGGCCTGCGCATCGATGCGCTGCAGCCGCACCAGCGCCTCGAGCGCATCGAGGTAGAGCCCATGGGCCTGGGCGGCGTCGAGTCGCGGAGGGCCTTCGAGCGCTGCGAGGTAGGTCGTCGAGCCCAGGTCGTCGAGCAGCAGGAAGCCGTGATCCCGGTCCCAGTCCAGCACCTCGGGCACCCGCAGTCCGCCGGCATGCAGCAGGCCGGCGATCCGCACGAAAGGCGCGCAGTCCTCGTGCTGCGGCGGGGCGTCCATCACGATGCGCGATCCGGCGGCGCCATCGATGCGGAAGTAGCGTCGGAAGCTCGCGTCGGAACTGGCCGGGCGCAGGCTCGTGGCGTCGAGGCCCAGCGTGCTCGGCACGCCGGCGAGCCAGCGCTCGAAGGCGGCCTGGCGCAGCGGGTCGGTCCAGGCGATCGTCGGGGCAGGGTTCAAGCGCAGGGACCTCGTGCGGGAGCGGAGCGAAGGAGGCGCGCTACCAACCCGTCTCGGGGTTTCGCCGGGGCGATGGGCGCGTGGATAATCGATTCTACAAATCGCCTTCGCCGGCTCGGCGCTGCGGCGCCGCTGTCGGCCCCGCGGTCGCGCGCGGCAAAGTTTCCCATCGCCGTCTGCTGACCAGCCTTGCCGCGCCGCCCTCTTCGTTCGATGTCTGTTGCCGGTAGGGCGTGGTCGCGGCCACGCTGCCTGCCGTGGTCGCTCGCACTGGGCTGGGCGCTGGCGGCAACGCTGCGGCCGGCCGCAGCGCAGAGCAGCGAGCCCGCACTGCCGGGGGGCAGCGGGGAGGAGCCGGTGACGATCGAGGCCGACCGCCTGAGCGGGCGTCCCGATCGCGAGACGGCCGCCGAGGGCCGGGTCGAGTTCCGGCGCGGACCGATCACGATCAAGGCCGAGCGGCTCGAGTATTCGAAGCCCACCGACACCGCGCGTGCCGTGGGCGAGGTCGAGGTGCGGCGCGAAGGCAATGTGTTCCGCGGCCCCGAGCTGCAGATCGAGGTGCAGCGGTTCCGGGGCTGGTTCCGGGAGCCGAGTTATTTCTTCGAGCGCACCCAGGCGGGCGGCAGTGCCGAGCGCTTCGATTTCCTCGACGAGCATCGCGGCATCGCCACCGGCGCCACCTACAGCAGCTGCCCGGCGCCTGACCCGGCCTGGGTGCTGAGCACGCGGCGCGTCACGCTCGACAACGAGGCGCAGGAGGGCCAGGCCGAAGCCGCGGTGCTGCGC